>JAUYMV010000373.1 GCA_030698645.1 Mesorhizobium sp. | reverse complement strand
GCCGCCTGCTGCGCGACGAATCGCTGCAGCCCTATCCGGTCGTCAACACGCCGCTCGGCGGCGGCGGCTGGATCACCAAGCCGGAGGCGATCCGCGTCATCTTCACCGAATACACCAAGTATCTGGGGGCGCTGGCGCGCGGGATCGTGAGCGATCCGAATGCCGACGCGTCGGTCGAGGTCGTCAGGGCGAGGGCGGAGTAGACGGCGATGGCCGCTTCTGCGCCGCCACCCTTGCCTTTGCCGACTACTGGTGTAACCAGCAGGCACGCATTTCGCGCAGGCGCTTCATGGTCATCATCCGCTCGCTGGCGTTCAACGCCGCCTTCTACGTCAGCCTGATTTTCCAGATGCTGTTCTGGACGCCGTTCTATTTTCTCGCGCCGCGCAAGACCGCCTGGTTCGTGCCGAAATTCTGGTCGCGCTCGAGCCTGTGGCTGCAGAAGGTTCTGGCGCGGACCGAGACCCGCATCACCGGCCTGGAGAACCTGCCCGACGGACCGTTCATCCTGGCGCCAAAGCACCAGTCGTTCTGGGACGCCATCGCCTTCTTCCCGTTCCTGGACGACCCACTCTACATCCTGAAGCGCGAGCTGATGTGGATCCCCTTCTTCGGCTGGTATGTCGCCAAGATGCGCATGATCCCGGTCGACCGCGGCAAACACTCCGTCGCGCTGCGGGCGGTCATCGTGGCGACCAACCGCGAGATGGCGCGCACGCCGCGTCAGCTCATCATCTATCCCGAAGGCACCAGGCGGGCGCCCGGCGATCTGCCGAACTACAAATACGGCATCGTCGAGCTCTATGCCGGCCTCAACCTGCCGGTCGTGCCGGTGGCGCACATGGCCGGTCTCTACTGGCCCCGCCGACAGTTCCTGCGCTTTCCGGGCGTCATCGAGGCGCGTTTCCTGCCGCCGATCGAGGCTGGTCTCGACCGGAAGGTCTTCCTGGAGAGGCTGGTCAAGGAGACCGAAGCGGCCTGCGACGAGATCCTGGTTTCGATCGCGACGGGCCCGAACCCGCCGCCAATGCCGCCGACGGCGGTCAGGCGGCTGGGCGAACTGGGCATCCCTGTGCCGCCCCGGCCCTGAGGGATCAGGCTTCAGGCAGGCCGCCGAGCCTCTCCGCCACGCGTTCCAGCCAATGATCCCGGATGCCGAGCGCGTGGACATGGGTCAGCGTGTTGAGGACATAGTCCTCGTTTCGCCCTGACACACCGACGGCGCCCGCCACCGCGGCCGCCGCCTCGGCCGGATCGAGATGGCCGGCATATTGCGGATGCGCCCGGTCGACCACGTAGGTCAGCGCCGCCACCGTCTCGCCGCCGTCGAGGCGGACCGGCAGCGTGCGCTCCAGATAGACCCTGGTGACGAGTTCGCGTTCCCGCAGATAGCCGACGACTTCGGGCTGCAACTCGCCCGGGACCCGATAGGCAAGGCCAAGGCATGAGCCGCCGCGATCGAGGCCGAGCACAAGGCCCGGCCGTTCGGGCGTGCCGCGGTGCACGTGCGAGCGTACGCAGAGCGCCCTGCGATAGCCGAACAGCCGCGCGCGCTGCGTCTCGACATGCGCGAAACCCGGCCGCCACATCAGCGATCCGTAGCCAAATACCCAAAAATCGCCCATATCGCCCTGATTGGAATGCGTGAGTCCGTCAGCGAGCGATAGGAAGCCACCGCCATGGCGTCAAGCGATCAAGCAAAGCCGGGAATGTCGCGACGTTTCGCCTGGCTGGCGGGCGGGATCGTGGCGGCGATCGGCATCTATACGGGCGCGTGGTTCTATGTCGCGGGCCGGCTCGAAGCCGAGGTCGAGGCGGTCTTGGCGCGCGCCAGGGATGGCGGAGCGGAGGCCGCCTGCGCCAATGCGGAAGCGCGCGGCTATCCGTTTCGCATCGGCATCTTCTGCGACAAGGTCGCCTATCGCGACGCGGCCGCCGGGCTGTCGCTCGATGGCAGCGGCTTGCGCAACGCCGCCCAGATCTACCAGCCGACGCGCATCGTCGGCGAACTCGACACGATCGCGCTCCTGTTGGGCGACGGTTCCGGCTTCGGCTTCGCGGCGAAGGACATTCGCTATTCCACCCGCACCTCCGACCCTTTGCCCGAGCGCGTCTCCGTGACCGGCCAGGCGCTGGTCGCCAGCCAGAGCCGGGCGGGCGAGGGGCCGGTGACCTTGGCAGACGCCGCGGCGGGCGAGGCGCACCTGCGCCGCGAGGGCGCCGATCTCGACTTCGCGCTGAACTTCGACGCGCTGCAATGGCGCATCGTGCCGGCCGGCGGCGAAATGCTGCCGCCGCTGGACGGCGCAGCCGACATGCGGCTGACCGACGGCGTCGCCTTCCTGGCTGACCAGCCAACCTCGCTGCGCGGCGCAAGCGGCGAAATCCGCCAGGCGAGCGTCGGCACGGAGGGAACCGGCGCCTCGATCGCCGGGCCGTTCACGGTCGGCGCAGACGGTTTGCTCGACGCCACACTGACGCTGTCGATCCGCAATCCGCAGGCGTTTTCGATGCTGCTCGCCGCCTCGTTTCCGCAGATTCGCCCGCAGGTCGACCAGACGGCGGCCCTGATCGCCGCCCTCGGCGACAATCCCCGATTGCCCCTGTCGGTCAGCAAGGGCGTGGTGCGCATGGGCTTCCTCACGCTCGGGCGCATCCCGGCGTTTTGAGCGGAGAGAAGCCGGCCGCTCAGCCCTTCTCGGGATGCGCGGCGATATGGCGGCCGAAGTCGGGCGCGTCGATTTCCTGGCCGGCCTCGATGATCGACTTGCGCACAGCGCGCGTGCGCGTGAACATCTCGAACAGCTTGTCGCCGTCGCCCCAGCGGATCGCCCGCTGCAGCGAGGAGAGATCCTCGGAAAAGCGCGCCAGCATCTCCAGGATCGCATCCTTGTTGTGCAGGCAGACGTCGCGCCACATGGTCGGATCGGAAGCGGCCAGGCGCGTGAAGTCGCGAAAGCCGGAGGCCGAATACTTGATCACTTCCGACTTGGTCACCGCCTCCAGATCGTCCGCCGTGCCGACGATGTTGTAGGCGATGATGTGCGGCAGGTGTGACACGATGGCGAGTACCATGTCGTGGTGCGCCGGGTCCATCGTGTCGATGCGCGAGCCGCAGCGCTGCCAGAAATCCGCGAGCCTGGCGATCGCCGCCTCGTCGGTGCCGGGCACAGGCGTCAGGATGCACCAGCGTCCCTCGAACAGATCCGGAAAGCCGGCGTCAGGGCCGGAGCGCTCGGTGCCGGCGATCGGATGGCCGGGGATGAAATGCACGCCGGCCGGAACATGGGGCTGCATCTGGGCGATGACAGAGGCCTTGGTCGAGCCGACATCGGTGAGGATGGCGCCGGGCTTGAGCGCCGGCGCGATCTCGGCCGCCACCGCGCCGGACGAGCCGACGGGAACCGACACGATGACGAGGTCGGCGCCCGAAGCGGCGTCCCTGGCATCGGTCGAATAGGAATCGCCGAGACCGAGTTCCTCGGCCCGCCTGAGCGTGTCCGCGCTGCGCGTCGCGATGGCGATGTGGCCTGCCAGCCCCTCGCGGCGGATGACCCGCGCCAGCGACGAGCCGATCAGGCCGATGCCGACCAGGGCAATTCTGTCGAACAGGGGTCTTGCCATGGTCAGGCCTTCAGGAACTCTGTCAGCGCGGCAACGACGCCGCGATTGGCCTCCTCCGTGCCGATCGTCATGCGCAGCGCGTTTGGAAAGCCATAGGCGGCGACGCGGCGCAGCACGTAGCCGCGCGCGGTGAGATAGTCGTCGGCCTTCGCCGCCGAATGCGCCGCCTCCCCTTCCGGGAAATGCACCAGCACGAAGTTGCCGACCGAGGGCGTCACCTTCAGCCCGAGCTTCGTCAGTTCGGCCGTCACCCAGGCCAGCCACTGCTCGTTATGCGCCACCGATCGCTCGACATGCGCGCGGTCGCGCATCGCCGCGATGCCGGCCTCGATTGCCGCCGCGTTGACGTTGAACGGCCCGCGCATGCGGTTCAGCGCATCGGCGATATGGGCCGGCGCATAGGCCCAGCCGAGCCGGATGCCGCCGAGGCCGTGCACCTTGGAGAAGGTGCGCGTCATCACGACGTTCTGCGACGAGGAGACCAGTTCGATGCCGGATTCATAGTCGTTGCTGCGGACATACTCGGCATAGGCCGCATCGACCAGCAGCAGCACCTGCGGCGGCAGTCCGGCATGCAGGCGGCGCACCTCGTCGAACGGGATATAGGTGCCGGTCGGATTGTTCGGATTGGCCAGGAAGACGATCTTCGTCTTGTCGCTCACCGCCGCGAGGATCGCATCGACGTTGGCGGTGGCGTCGGTCTCCTTGACCGACACCGGCGTGGCGCCCGCCGCCTGGATGTAGATCTTGTAGACGAGAAAGCCGTGCTCGGTGAAGATCGCCTCATCGCCCGGCTGCAGGTAGGTCTGCGCGATCAGGCCGATGACCTCGTCCGAGCCGTTCGAGCAGATGATGTTGGCCGGGTTCAGCCCGTGCGCCTCGCCGATCGCCTCGCGCAGCTTCGTCGCCGACCCGTCCGGATAGAACTCCATTTTCTCCGCGAGCGCCTTGACCGCGCCGATGGCCGCCGGCGACGCGCCGAGCGGGTTCTCGTTCGACGACAGCTTGTGCAGACGCACGCCCTCCGGCGCCGCACTCTTGCCCGGCACATAGGCCGCGATGTCCATCACGCCTGGCTTCGGCTGCGGACGGGGGGACTGGGTCATCGAAATAGCTTTCTCTGCGAAGGACGCATGCCTCTAGCGCATTTCCGCGGGAGGGGAAACGGTTGCGATGCGCCAAGCCGCCGATCGCAGTCGCCTGCTCGATTTCGCCACAGCCCGCCTGTAGGAATGCCGACGTCGCACTCCCAGCCCCCCACCGCGACGCCGATTCGAGGAGAACCGCGTGATCCGACACATTCCCGTCGCCCTGCTTGCGCTCTGCCTCGGCGCGTCTCCCGCCGCCGCGCAATCGGCCTGGAAGCCAGTTCAGAAGGTCGTCACCTACGCGATCACAGGAAGTTCCGGACCAGAGCTCTATGCCTCGATCGGCGAGAACGGTCCGAAGCTCGGGCCGACGCGCGCCATCGCGCACACCAACTTCACGCTGACCTGGACGCGCAAATATGTGCCGCAGGGAAATGCCTGCGTGCTGACGGTGGCGCGGCCGAAGCTGACCATCACCACGACCCTGCCGAAGCCTGCAAAGCCGCTGCCCGAGCCGGCGCGGGCCCACTGGCAGCGCTTCATCGACGGCATCACGGCGCATGAGGCGGTGCACGGCGCCTACATCATCGACATGGTCAAGAAGATCGAGGCCGCGACGACCGGACTGACGGTCGAAGGCGACCCGGGCTGCAAGAAGATCCGCGACGAGGTGATCGTCCATGTCGGCAGCCTGTTCCAGGCGCAGCGCCAGCAGGGCCGCGACTTCGACCGCGTCGAGATGAGCGATGGCGGCAACGTGCACCGACTGATCCTGGCGCTGGTGAATGGCGACTGAACCGGCTGGCGTCACGCCTGTTGCCGCCGGCGCCGCCCTCCCCCTTGCCTCCCGGGTCGCGCGGTCGTAAACAGGACCCGTTCCGTGGTGATTTGGCCGGTCGGCTTGCAGCCACGTTAAAGAAGTCGCTAAAGGGCCGCTGCACCGTGAACCGGCTTTGCGCGACCGCAATGCCGGTTTTTGCTTTTGCAGGCCGGATGAACCGGAGGAAAGATGACCAGGGTCCGCATCGCGCGCGCCGCCAGCGACGAGGTCAACAACCCGACGAGCCAGGTCGTGCGCTTCGGCGCCGACCGGCCGCTGGCGCTCGATTCGGGCGGCGCCCTCGCGCCCTTCCAGATCGCCTACCAGACCTACGGCACACTCAACGCGCAGAAAACCAACGCAGTGATGATCTGCCACGCCCTGACCGGCGACCAGCATGTCGCCAACACCAATCCGGTGACCGGAAAGGACGGCTGGTGGGACGTGCTGATCGGGCCTGGGCTGATCATCGACACCGACCGCTTCTTCGTCATCTGCTCCAACGTCATCGGCGGCTGCCTCGGCTCGACCGGCCCGGCCTCCACCAATCCGGCGACCGGCAAGCCCTATGCGCTCGGCCTGCCGGTCATCACCATCCGCGACATGGTGCGCGCCCAGGCGATGCTGGTCGATCATCTGGGCATCGAACAGCTCTTCTCGGTCGTCGGCGGTTCGATGGGCGGCATGCAGGTGCTGGAATGGGCCTCGAGCTATCCGGACCGCGTCTTCACCGCGCTGCCGATCGCCACCGGCGCGCGCCATTCGTCGCAGAACATCGCCTTCCACGAAGTCGGCCGCCAGGCCGTCATGGCCGATCCCGACTGGCTCGGCGGCCGCTATATCGAGGCGGGAAAACGCCCGACCAAGGGGCTGGCGGTCGCCCGCATGGCCGCGCACATCACCTATCTGTCGGAGGCGGCGCTGCACCGCAAGTTCGGCCGCAACCTGCAGGACCGCGACGCGCTCACCTTCGGCTTCGACGCCGACTTCCAGATCGAATCCTATTTGCGCCACCAGGGCGCCACCTTCGTCGATCGCTTCGACGCCAATTCCTATCTCTACATGACGCGGGCGATGGACTATTTCGACCTCGCCGCCGACCACGGCGGCCGTCTGGCCGACGCCTTCGCCGGCACTAAGACGCGCTTCTGCGTCGTTTCGTTCACCTCCGACTGGCTGTTCCCGACGGCCGAGAGCCGCGACATCGTGCATGCCCTGAACGCCGCCGGCGCCTCGGTCTCGTTCGTCGAGATCGAGACGGACCGCGGCCACGACGCCTTCCTGCTCGACGAGCCGGAGCTGTTTTCCGCCATTCGCGGCTTCCTGCGGTCGGCGGCCCGCGCCAGGGGGCTGGAGCAATGAATGCCATGACCGAGCCATCGTCCGGCAGCCCGCGCGGCGATCTCGCCGTCGTCGCCGGCTTCATCAGGCCCGGCGCGCGCGTGCTCGACGTCGGCTGCGGCGACGGCCATCTGCTGGAACTGCTGCAAGGCGAAAAGCAGGTCGACGGACGCGGCATCGAGATCTCGCAGCGCGGCGTCAACGAATGCGTCTCGCGCGGCCTGTCGGTGATCCAGGGCGATGCCGACACCGACCTCGTCTACTATCCGGACAAGGGCTTCGACTATGTCGTGCTGTCGCAGACCCTGCAGGCGACGCGCAACCCGAAGCTGGTGCTGACCGACCTCTTGCGCATCGGCGAGCGCGCCATCGTCTCGATCCCCAATTTCGGCCACTGGCGCATGCGCCTCGACCTGCTGCTGCGCGGCCGCATGCCGGTGACCGAGGAGTTGCCTTATTCCTGGTACGACACGCCGAACATCCACTTCTGCACCATCCGCGACTTCGTCAACCTTGTCGACGAGATCGGCGCCAAGGTCGAAAGCGCCACCGCGCTGAACGGCAAGGGAGAGAAGATCGGCGTCTCGATGCCGTGGTGGTTCTGGAACTTCTTCGGCCAGCAGGCGGTGTTTCTGCTGAGACGGTGACGGGCGGGCGCAACCGCGGCCGCGAAACGAGGCCGCATTCGGCCAGATGCACGAAATTTTGGCATCAATCATGTTGCCTGCTTGCAACAGACTCTTTCCCCTCCTGGCGCTAATGTTCCGCTAGGGAATGGGCTTGGGGGTAGTGGCTATGAGTTTGAATCGCTGGATTTTGGCCGGCAGCGTTGCCGTGTCTATTTTTTCGGGCGCGGCGTTTGCCGCGGACGAGGTCGCCGAGGCGCCCACGGGCTATAACTGGACCGGTTTCTATATCGGTCTCGGCGGCGGGGCGGGCGCGGTCAACCACACAATCTCGGTCCCGCCCTTGTTCAGCTTCAGTGGCATCGGCGGCGAAGGCATCTTCGGAGAACTGACCGTCGGTTACGACCACATGCTGTCCGACCGCATGCTGCTCGGTGTCTTCGCCGACGGCCGCATGGGCAACATCCAGACCTCGCTGAACATCGGTCCGTTCGGCGCCGATATCACGGCCGACCATGGATTCGACGTCGGGCTGCGCGCCGGCTACCTGATCACGCCGCGCACGCTCGCTTATGTGCTCGCCGGCTACAGCTGGCAGCATTTCGACGTCAGCGCGACCGGCTTCGGCTCGGTCTACGACTGGAACGGCGGCGGCTTCGTCATCGGCAAGGGGTTCGAGACGGCGATCACCGGGAACCTCACCATGAAGGCGGAATACCGCTATGCGCAGTATGGCGCCGAGGACGTCTTCGACGCCGGTTTCCTGTTCGTGAAGCCCGCCACGCACACCTTCCACGCCGGACTGAACTATCGCTTCGGCGCCAGCAATGGCGGCGGCGCCGCCTGGGACACGCCCGACTATGACTGGACCGGCCTGAAGATCGGCGGTTCGTTCGGCTCGGGCGCCCTCGTGCACGACATCTCGATCCCGCCGCTGGCCGGCTTCGGCTTCAACGGCATCGGCGCCGAGGGCTTCTTCGGCGAAGTCTCGGTCGGCTACGACTGGGAATTCGGCAATGACTGGGTTGTCGGCGTACTGGCCGACGGACGCTACTCGTCGATCGCGACCGAGCTCAACATCCTCGGCGGCCTGTTCAACGCGGCGATCGACGCGGACTATGGCTTCGACGTTCTCGGCCGCGTCGGCAAGAAGATCGACGGCGCGACGCTGGTCTACGCGACCGCCGGCTATGCCTGGCAGCATTTCGACATCAACGCGAGCGGCATCGGCTCCATCTACGACTGGGGCGCCAGCGGCTTCGTCGTCGGCGCCGGCGTCGAGGCGGCGCTTTCCGAGCGCACCGCGATCAACCTCGAATACCGCTACACCGGCTATCAGGGCGAGGATTTCGGTTTCCCTGGCTTCGTCGACGTCAGCCCGTCCTCGCATACGGTACGCGCCGGCTTCAAGTTCAAGCTGTTCTAGCAGCAGGGCTGATGGCCTCGCGAGGCCCCAGACACGGCCCCGCCTCGACGAGGCGGGGCCGTTCGTCTGTCAGCGACGTCGTGGGAATCAGTGGTGATCTCGGCGCGATTCGAACGCGCGACCCTCAGATTAGGAATCTGATGCTCTATCCTACTGAGCTACGAGACCACGCGGGGAGACATAGCCGCTTCGCGCGGTTTCGCCAAGATGTCGGCGTCAGGCATCGGCGTCGCGGCGGCGCGACCGCAACCTGCCCGCCGGCGCCGCCGCTCGCCCTCGCTTATTCGCACACCATGCGGACTCGGCCGCTGGCATCGGTCGGCTGCCTGCAGCGGATCGCAGACCCCGGGGCGCCCGACGGAGGGCCCGCGTCAGCCGAACGAGGTCGCGGCTTGCGCGGCGGCGGCCCGTCCGGGAAGGGCGGCAGCGGCGCGATCGGGAATATCTTGCCGGTGTCCGGCCGCTCCGTCTGCGTCTTGCGCACCACCGGCCGCGGCAGCGCGCCGACCCGGACCATTGCGACCTGATAGCGCGGCACGACGGTTCCGTCATAGGTGCGGGTGCAGCCCTGCGCCGCCGCGGCGCTGAGCGCCACGGCGAAGCCGGCGGTAAGGCGCCCTGGCAGAAGAGTTTTCATCCTTCGATCGCTCTCGTGGCCGCGTTCGGTAACAAATGCACGTTTTCAACCCTCTTGTGGCGCGATTGAGGCGGAAATGTTCGATTTGCGTCGCGAAGGCGGCGGCGACCCCTGAATTCGGCCGAACACGCCGCGCCCGGCCTGCGTGAACCTTTGTCGTGGTCTGCGCGTTATGACGCCAGTTTTTGACAGACAGATTTCAATACAGGGAGAATCCCATGCCGAACACATCGCTCGCCGCGCTTCACACGGCCATCCTGGACGCGCGCGAAGGCTACGCGAAGGCCATCGAGAAGTCGGACGACGCCGCTGCGACATCCGTGTTCAGAGAGATGCTTGCCCAGCACGCCGATGCGCATGCCGACGTCCACGACGCATTGACGCGGCTTGGCGAAAAGGACGACGAGTCAGGGTCCTTCATGGCGACCGTACACAAGACGGTCATCTCGGTGCGCGCGGCGGTGACCGGGGTGGACGAAGGCGCGTTGAAATCCTTTGCCGACGGCGAGGAGGGCATTCTGGAGCGCTATGACGACGCGCTGGGCGAGCAGGTGGACCCTGCGACGACAGCCATGCTGAAACGGCACCAGGCCCGCCTCGCAGACCGGATTGCCGAAATGCGCGCGTTGGCGGAAAACGCTGAGGCGCGGGCGGGCTGAACCCGGGCCGCAGCCGGCGGTTATCGCGCCAGCGCCTGCTCGGCGAGCCTGACCCAGTAGCTGATGCCGTGCGGGATGGCCTCGTCGTTGAAGTCGTAGGCCGGGTGGTGCAGGTTGGCCGAGGCGCCGTTGCCGATGAAGATGAACGCGCCGGGGCGCGCCTCCAGCATGTAGGAAAAGTCCTCGCCGCCCATCACCGGCGGCGTCGCCGCGTCGACATTGGCCGGGCCCGCCACCTCCTTCGCCACGTCGGCGGCAAACGCCGCCTCGTCGGGATCGTTGAAGGTGACCGGATAGTTGGCCTGATAGCGCACCTCGACGCTGGCGCCGTGCGCCGCCGCCAGCCCATCGCAGATGGCGCGGATGCGCGCCTCGGCGATCGCCGCCATCTCCTTCTTCAGCGTACGCACCGTGCCGGCGATCTGCGCCGTTTCCGGGATGATGTTGTAGGCGTCGCCGGCATGGAACTTGGTCACCGAGACGACCAGCGATTCGATCGGGTCGGCGGTGCGCGAGACGATGGTCTGCAGCGACATCACGATGTTGCTCGCCGTCACGATCGGGTCGACGGCCGTGTTGGGCATGGCGGCGTGGCCGCCCTTGCCGCGCACGTCGATGGTGAACTCCGCCGTCGCCGCCATGATGGAGCCCGGCCGGATGGCGAACTTTCCGACCGGCAGGCCGGGCAGATTGTGCATGCCGAACACCTTCTCGATCGAGAACCGGTCCATCATGCCGTCCCTGACCATTGCGCGTCCGCCGGCGCCGCCCTCTTCGGCCGGCTGGAAGATGACCGCCACGCTGCCCGCGAAATTGCGCGTCTCGGCGAGATATTTCGCCGCGCCGAGCAGCATCGCGGTGTGGCCGTCATGGCCGCAGGCGTGCATCTTGCCGGAATTGGTCGAGGCATAGGGCTTGCCGGTGATCTCGGTCAGCGGCAGCGCATCCATGTCGGCGCGCAGCCCGACGGTGCGCCCCGTCCCGCGACTGCCGCGAATCACGCCGACCACCCCGGTTCGGCCGATACCCGCGACCACCTCGTCGCAGCCGAACGAATCGAGCTGCGCCTTGACGAAGGCGGCCGTCTCGAAGACGTCGTAGCCAAGCTCCGGCCGGCTGTGCAGGGTCTGCCGCCATTTCGCGACATCGGGCTGCATTTCGGCGGCGCGGTTCAGGACAGGCATTCGGGTTCCATTCTTCCGGATCGCTGGCGTCCGGATTTTTCTCTTGCGTTCCAATGGCTTCGGCGAAGACGCGGCATTCGGCTTTGCCATCTTGACGTCACAGTGTCTAAATAGGCCGAACCGCTGGAGCGGACAGTGCGGCGCTGCATCGCGTCGCGGCAAACCTTACGGACACAAGGGCAAGCCCCGCAAGTGGCGAGTTGAACAGCGATGATGAGAATGCCGGCCTTCCTGAAGACGATTCTCGGCGGCGCCCTGCTCGCCGCGGCGCTGACGCAGGCGAATGCCGGGCCGTCCATCCTCGTCGATGCCAACACCGGGCGCGTGCTGTCGAGCGAAGATCCGTTTCACCGCTGGTATCCCGCCTCGCTGACCAAGCTGATGACCACCTATGTCGCTTTTCGCGCGGTCAAGGAGGGCATGCTGACGC
>JAUYMV010000369.1 GCA_030698645.1 Mesorhizobium sp. | reverse complement strand
CAAATTGTGACGGCGAGGAAACTGCATTGGCCCGAAACACCGAGGAGCGGCGGGTAAAGCTGCGCGTGGCGCTGATCGCGGCGGCCGAAAGGCGCATCGCGGCGAACGGATATGCGGCGCTGACGGCGCGCGAGCTTGCGCGCGAGACCGGCTGCGCGCTCGGTACGATCTACACGATCTTCACCGACATGGACGCCCTCGTCGCCGAAGTGAACTCGCGAACCGTCGCCAAGCTGGAGGCGGCGGTCGCAAGCGCCTTCGCAACGATGCAGGCCGGCTTCGACGCCAAGGGCGCGCTGGTGCTGCTCGGGCAGACCTATTTCGAATTCGTGCTCGCCAATCCGAAGCTCTGGTCGGCGATCTTCGAGGTCGGCTTCGGCTCGGCCAAGGAACTTCCGCAATGGCGGATCGAGGAGCACGTGCGCCCGATCGGCCACATCGTGAAGCCGCTTCGCTTTCTGTTTCCGGACGAGAGCGAGGAGCGGCGCGTCCTGCTCGCGAAATCGCTGTTCTCCGCCGTGCATGGCATCGTCAGCCTCGGCCTGCAGCGCCGTTTCGTGGCGGTGCCGCCAGAACAGATCTCCGAGCAGATCCGTTTCATCGTCGAGGCGTTCTGCGATGGCATCGCGGCCCGCGCGTCGCCGAAGCGCGGATGAACAGAGAACCGCGCGGACGCGTCAGCCTGCCCTGGCGCCGAAGCCGGTGAGGAACGATGTCAAATTGGCGCCGAGTTCGTCGCAGAGATAGCCGCCTTCCTGGACGATGACGCTGGGCAGACCGAGCCCGGCAATCGCCTCGCCGATGCGGGCGAAGCCGTCGGTGGTGACCGAGAGGCCGCCGAACGGATCGCCCTCGAAGGCGTCCAGGCCGAGCGCCACGACGAGCGCGTCCGGCGCAAAGGCGCGGATACGGCGAAGGGCGGACTCGAGGGCGGCGAGGAACTCCGCGTCGCCGGATTTTCGCGCCAGCGGCAGGTTGAGATTGTAGCCGAGGCCGGCGCCCTCGCCGCGCTCGTCGGCATGGCCCCAGAAGAACGGGTCGAAGCGCACCGGGGCGGCGTGCAGCGAGACGGTGAGCACGTCGGCGCGGTTGTAGAAGATGCCCTGCGTGCCGTTGCCGTGGTGGAGGTCGACGTCGAGGATGGCCACGCGCGTGGCCGACCGGCGCAGGTGTTGCGCGGCGACTGCGGAATT
>JAUYMV010000367.1 GCA_030698645.1 Mesorhizobium sp. | reverse complement strand
CGTAGGTCGGGTCGGCATGGGTCGTGGCGTGGCTGGTCTCGAAGCAGCCGCCCTGGTCGATCGCGACGTCGACGAGGACCGCGCCCTTCTTCATGCCGGACAGCATCTCGCGCGATACCAGCTTCGGCGCGGCGGCGCCCGGGATCAGCACGGCGCCGACGACGATGTCGGCCGAGAAGCATTCCTCTTCCAGCGCCTCGACGGTCGAGTAGCGGGTATGCACGCGGCCGTTGAAGATGTCGTCGAGCTGGCGCAGGCGCGGGATCGACCGGTCGATGATGGTGACGTCGGCGCCGAGGCCGACCGCCATCTTGGCGGCATGCAGGCCGACGACGCCGCCGCCGAGCACCGCGACCTTGCCGGGCAGCACGCCGGGCACGCCGCCGAGCAGTACGCCGCGGCCGCCATTGGCCTTCTGCAGCGCGGTCGCGCCGGCCTGGATCGACAGGCGGCCGGCGACTTCCGACATGGGAGCGAGCAGCGGCAGGCCGCCGCGCTCGTCGGTGACCGTCTCGTAGGCGACCGCGGTGACGCCGGAGGCGACCAGGCCGCGGGTCTGCTCCGGATCCGGCGCGAGGTGGAGATAGGTGTAGAGGATCTGGCCTTCGTGCAGCTGCACCCACTCGTTGGCTTGAGGTTCCTTGACCTTGACGATCATGTCGGAGCGCTCGAACACCTCGGCCGCCGTCTTCGCGATCTTCGCGCCGGCGGCGCGATAGGCGTTGTCGTCGGCGCCGATGCCGGCGCCGGCGCCGGTCTCGACCAGCACCTCATGGCCGTGCGCCACATATTCGCGAACCGCGCCCGGCGTGAGGCCGACGCGGTACTCGTGGTTCTTGATTTCCTTCGGGCAGCCGACGCGCATCAAAAATTCTCCTCTGGCCCTTCGGGCCTCTGTTCCCTTGCGTAAGCGGATAAGACCACGGAACGCGCGAAACGTGTTTGCGAATGCGGTTGCGAGGGCCGGACGATTCCGCATATTCTTGCGCAAAGCAGCAGGATTTTCGCAGGATATTTGGCGCATGAACTTGGACAGGATTGATATCGCCATTCTGGACACGCTTCAGGGCGATGGGCGAATCTCCAACGCGGCGCTCGCGGAGAAAGTCGGCCTGTCGCAATCGGCCTGCTCGCGGCGCCTCGACGCGCTGGAAAAGTCCGGCGCGATCCGCGGCTACCATGCCCGCATCTCCAACGCCGCGCTCGGCCACCGCATGACGGCGATCGTGCACATCTCGCTGTCCGGGCAGTTCGAAAAGACCCTGACCGAATTCGAGGCGGCGGTGAAGCGGTGCCCCAACATCCTGTCCTGCCATTTGATGTCGGGCGAATACGACTACATCCTGCGCATCGCCGCCAAGGACCTCGCCGACTATGAGCGCATCCACAAGGAATGGCTGTCCGCGATGCCGCACGTGACCAAGATCAATTCGTCCTTCGCGCTGCGCGAAGTCATCGACCGCACCGCGCTCGGCATGAAGCCGGACATGCAATGAGCTGACTAACGGTCGGATTCCGTGACGATTGTATCCATCGGGATGTCATGCGGCTGCGGATGGATGGTGGGGATGCGCTGCATCTCGTAGCCGACCCCGATGACCAGCGGCCGTGACGGCATGGCGGCCAGCGTGCGGTCGAAGAAGCCGCCGCCATAGCCGAGGCGATAACGCCGCGGATCGACGCCAACGAGCGGCGAGATGACGATCCCGGGCTGCACCTCGGCGCCGTCGGCCGGAACCGGGATGTTCCAGATGCCCTTTTCGAGCCGGTCGCCCGGCCTGTAGGCGCGGAAGACCAGCGGCCGGCCCTTTTCCACGACGACCGGAAGCGCGGCGGTCGCACCGCGCGCGACGATCGCGGCCATCCAGGACCGAAGGTCCGGCTCGCCGCGAAACGGCCAGTAGAGACTGACGATCCGGCCCGCCACGTCGCCGATCGTCGCGTCGAGGCCCTTGGCAATGCGTTCGGACATCTCGGCGCGCAGTTCGGCGGGCAGCACCAGCCGCGCGTCGATCAGCCGGGCGCGTTCCGCCTTGCGCCAGCGCGCCACGTCGGCCCAGAGAACCGGGTCCGCCGCCGACGGTGCGTAGCCCGGCTGCAGTTCGTGCATGAAGCATGGCGGCGAGGCGTGTTGCGCGCCCTCCCTGTCGTCATCGCCGTGAACCATGGCGTTGCCTCCTCGCTGTGCTCATCC
>JAUYMV010000363.1 GCA_030698645.1 Mesorhizobium sp. | reverse complement strand
GCCGCCTTCGTGGCCGACGGATACTTCGTCGACATCGCCGACGGCGCCGAGATCTCCGATGCGATCGAGATCCAGAACGTCCAGGCCGGCGGCCAGACGCATACGCGCTTTCCGGTCCGCGTCGGCGCGGGTGCGAAGGCGACGATCGTCGAGCGCCAGACCGGCGACGGCGATGCGCTGACCTCGTCGATCAGCCATCTGAGCCTCGGCGAGGGCGCCGAGATCACCTGGCTGATCATCCAGGACCAGCCCGAAGGCGCCACCCATCTCGGCCAGTTCAACGCCGACCTGGCGAAGGACTCGAAGCTGACGCTCTTCGTCATGAACGCCGGCGGCAAGCTGGTGCGCCAGGAAATCCGCGTCACGGCATCGGGCGAGGGGTGCTTCTTTAAGCTGCGCGGCGTCAACCTGCTGGCCGGCGACACGCATACCGACGTCAGCATGATGCTCGACCATCTGGCGGAAAACACCACGTCGACCGAAGTCATCCGCAACGTCGTCACCGGCCGCGCGCGCGGCGTCTTCCAGGGCCAGATCAAGGTCGCCAAGAACGCGCAGAAGACCGACGCCAAGATGGCCTGCAACACGCTGCTGCTGTCGGACGACGCCGAGTTCTCCGCCAAGCCCGAACTCGAGATCTTCGCCGACGACGTCGCCTGCGGCCATGGCGCGACGGTCACCGAGATCGACCACAACCATCTGTTCTACCTGATGGCGCGCGGCATCGACGAGAAGGCCGCCCGCGGCCTGCTGGTCAAGGCCTTCGTGGCCGAGGTGATCGAGGAACTGGAAGACGAAACCGTCGTCGACACGCTGGAAGCGCTGCTCGACGACTGGTTCGCGACGCACGGATAGGGCTTTGGATCAGAAGCTGACATCACCGCTCTACGACGTCGAGGCGATCCGCCGCGACTTCCCGATCCTTGCGCGGGAAGTCTACGGCAAGCCGCTCGTCTATCTCGACAATGGCGCCTCGGCGCAGAAGCCGCAGGCGGTGATCGACGCGGTCAGCCATGCCTATGCCAACGAATACGCCAATGTGCACCGCGGCCTGCATTTCCTGTCGAATGCCGCGACCGACGCCTACGAGAAGTCGCGCGAGACGGTGCGCCGCTTCCTGAACGCCGGCTTGGTCGACGAGATCGTCTTCACCAAGAACGCCACCGAGGCGATCAACACGGTCGCCTACGGCTACGGCATGCCGAACATCGGCAAGGACGACGAGATCGTGCTGACGATCATGGAGCATCACTCCAACATCGTGCCATGGCATTTCATCCGCGAGCGCCAGGGCGCGAAGCTGGTCTGGGTGCCGGTCGATGACGACGGCGCCTTCCACATCGAAGAGTTCGAAAAGCGCCTGACCGACCGCACGAAGCTGGTCGCGATCACGCACATGTCGAATGCGCTCGGCACCGTGACGCCGATCAAGGAGATCGTGCGAATCGCGCACGCGCGGGGAATTCCGGTACTGGTCGACGGCAGCCAGGGCGCGGTGCACCTGCCGGTCGACGTGCGGGATCTCGGCTGCGATTTCTACGTCTTCACCGGCCACAAGGTCTACGGCCCCTCCGGCATCGGCGTCCTCTACGGCCGCAAGGAGATGCTGGACAGGATGCGCCCGTTCCAGGGCGGCGGCGAAATGATCTTCGACGTCAGCGAGGACAACGTCACCTACAACGACCCGCCGCACCGCTTCGAGGCCGGCACGCCGCCGATCGTCCAGGCGATCGGGCTGGGCGCCGCGCTCGAATACATGGAAGGCATCGGCCGCGAGGCGATCGCCGCGCACGAGGCCGACCTCAAGGACTATGCGCATGAGCGCCTGTCGCGCATCAATTCGCTGCGCATCTTCGGCACCGCGCCCGACAAGGGCGCCATCGTCTCGTTCGAGCTGCAGGGCATCCACGCGCACGACGTCTCGATGGTGATCGACCGCTCGGGCGTGGCAGTGCGCGCGGGCACCCATTGCGCCCAGCCGCTGCTGAAGCGTTTCGGCGTAACCTCCACGTGCAGGGCGTCGTTTGGCATGTATAATACGCGCGCCGAGGTCGACGTGCTGGCCGAGGCGCTCGAAAAAGCGCGCAAATTCTTCGGGTGAACGCCATGAACGAAATCGTCCCGACCCCAGCCGCCGCCTCGGCCATTCCCGCCGAAGAACTGGCGCGGCTGACCGACGACATCGTCTCGGCGCTGAAGACCGTCTACGATCCGGAAATCCCCGCCGACATCTACGAGCTCGGCCTGATCTACCGCATCGACGTCGAGGACGACCGCTCGGTCAAGATCGACATGACGCTGACCGCGCCCGGCTGCCCCGTCGCCGGCGAAATGCCCGGCTGGGTCGAGAACGCGGTCGGCGCCGTCGAAGGCGTCTCCGGCGTCGAGGTCAAGATGGTGTTCGATCCGCCGTGGTCGCCCGACCGCATGTCGGAAGAGGCGCAGGTGGCCGTTGGCTGGTACTGACGCCTTCGAGGCATCGAACGTCGGCCCAGGCAGACTGCCGTCCGCACCGCTGCCGCCGGACACGGCTTCCTATATCGGCGCGAACCTGCCGCTCGTTCCGGTCCCGTCGCGCCCGGACATCCGGCTTCATCTCGCCACGCCATCGAGCGGCCTGAGCCGCCAGTTGGGCAACGCCGTGCCGCCCTACTGGGCGTTCTGCTGGAGCGGCGGCCTGGCCCTGGCGCGCTATCTCGCCGACCGGCCCGATTGTGTGTCCGGGTTGCGCGTCCTCGATTTCGGCTCCGGATCGGGCCTCGTGGCGATCGCGGCCGCGAAGGCCGGCGCCCGGTCGGTCCTCGCCGCGGAAATCGATCCCAACGGGGCCGTGGCGATCGGGATGAACGCGGCGGCAAACGGGGTTGTCGTGGACATCCTCCGAACGGACCTGATCGCCGCGCCAATCCCGGACGTCGATCTGGTTCTCGCAGGCGACACCTTCTACTCCGCGTCGTTGGCGCGCCTGGCGACGGGCTTCTTCGACCGCTGCCTGGACAAGGGATTGCGGGTGCTGGTCGGCGATCCGGGACGCGACCATCTTCCGCTCGATCGGCTGCGCGAACTGGCGCGCTACGACGTCGCCGATTTCGGTTTCGGGGGCATGTCCAGCACTTCGGCGGCGGTCTACGAGTTCGGCTGACTTGAAGCGGGTGGGAATCGCCACCATCTTGATGTAGAACGCATTGTTCCCCGGGCCTTGAACCCGGCGGCGCAGGAGAAAGACCGATGGGCCGTTTTGTCGTGATGTCGATGACCGAGACCGCCGCCGACCGCGTGCGCGAGATCGTGGCCGCGCGCGATGGCGCCCGCGGAATCCGCGTCGGCATCAAGAAGGGCGGCTGCGCCGGCATGGAATACACGGTGGACCTCGTCACCGAGCCGAACCCCAAGGACGACCACATCGAAGCCGACGGCGCGCATGTCTATGTCGCGCCGGAAGCGGCGCTTTTCCTGCTCGGCACCCAGATGGACTACGAGGTCACCAAGCTGCGCTCCGGCTTCACTTTCCACAATCCCAACCAGAGCTCGGCCTGCGGCTGCG
The DNA here is from genome assembly GCA_030698645.1 of Mesorhizobium sp. Classification (GTDB taxonomy): domain Bacteria; phylum Pseudomonadota; class Alphaproteobacteria; order Rhizobiales; family Rhizobiaceae; genus Mesorhizobium_A. Next base: position 1,305 of record JAUYMV010000363.1, on the reverse strand, counting down.
GCGAATCGGTCGAGCTGAAGCCGGCCGACCTCAAGGCGCTCGCCGAGGCGCGCGCCGGCGCCTAATCGACCCAGAGGCCGCGGCGCTTGTGCCAGTCGGCGATCGATTCCTCCGGATAGAGGTCGAAGGTCCGGTCGCCCTCGCGAATGTCCGGCACCACCCACGACGCCTTGTATTTCAGCATGAGATGGACGCGCTCCCGCGCGACCGGCAGATCCGTGTCGATCGCCGAGGCGAAGGGGTGCACGAGGTCCGGCCAGGTCGGATCGTAGAGCCAGAGCGCGGCGCCGCACTTCGTGCAGAAATTCCGCTCGCCGGTCGAGACCTCGCAATGCGGACGCTCGTCGTCCTCGATTTCCGCCCGGTAGACGCCGAGATGGCGCTTGCCTTGGATCCTCAGCGTCTCGTTCAGCGCGCCGAGATTGATGGCATAGCCGCCACCGCCCTGCTGCTTGCGGCAGATCGAGCAGTAGCAGAGCTGGTACGGCACCGGCGTGTGCGACTGCACTTCGAAACGGATATTCGCGCAGCGGCAGGAGCCCTTGAGCAGCATCGGCATTGATGATTTCCTTGCGTTCCGGACGACAGCTTACCACCGAGGCCGAGCCATCGCGCAAGGCGGAAAGAGAAGCGGAAGCACCATGACCGACGACGACATCCGCGACGTCTTTTCCGGCTTCGGACCGGTGACGGTCCGGCGCATGTTCGGCGGCAAGGGCATCTATCGCGACGGCGTCATCTTCGCGCTCTATCTGCACGACCAGTTGCGGCTGAAGGCCGACGCCGAGAGTTCGCCCGAACTCGCAGCCGCCGGTTCCACGCAATGGACCTATCAGGGCAGGCACGGCAAGGACGTCGCGATGCCCTACTGGTCGGCGCCGGAATCGGCGCTCGACGATCCCGACGAGATGGCGGATCTGGCGCGCAAGGCCTATGCGGCGGCGCTGCGGGCGGAGCAGAAGAAGAAATAGCCGGGGGACCGTCCCGCGCCTCGGCGCGGCAACGATCCCGCCGGGCTCAGACCTTGCCCGAGACCTTCATGAAGGCCGGCAGTTCGTCGCCGAAGCCGACGGTGCCGTCGTTGAGGTCGGCGTTGTTGTCGTAGCGGCGCGGACGGCTTTCGTCGCGGCGCGGACGCGGGTCGGCGTCGTTGCGCGAGGGCGCCGGACGCGATGCCGGGCGCTCGGGCTGCGGGCGACGCTCGGCGGCTGGAGCCGGGCGCGGTTCGGAACGCGCTTCGCTGCGTTCGGGGCGCGCTTCGCCGCGCTCGCGGCGCGGCTTGCGCTCTGCGGCCGGTGCGGCGGC
>JAUYMV010000362.1 GCA_030698645.1 Mesorhizobium sp. | reverse complement strand
CGAACCGGGCAAGGGCGACCCGCTCGCCCACCCGCGCATCACGCTCGCCTGCCGCGCGGAGAAATATGCGCGCGACACGCCGGATTGGGCGCGCGCCGAGCGGCGCTATCTGAACCGCCAGCCCAAGGCGAAGCTCTATGTCGGTCTCGGAGACTTCGTGTTCTTCCGCCTCGACATCGAGCGCGCCAGCCTCAACGGCGGCTTCGGCAAGGCCTATGCGCTGACGCGCGACGACATTGTCAGCACGGGCCCGATCGGGGAACTCGCCGGCTCCGAGCAGTCCGCGCTCGATCACATGAACAAGGATCATCGCGATGCGATCGCCAATTACGCGGTCCATTTCGGCAAGGCCGGGGGCGGCGACTGGTCGATGACCGGCATCGATCCCGACGGGTTCGACCTCGCCGACGGCGACCGGACGCTGCGCATCTTCTTCGCCGAGCCGCTGCGAAGCGCGCGCGACGCGCATGTCAGGCTGGTCGAGATGGCGAAGCAGGCGCGTCAGGCCGACTGACCGCCCCGCCCGGTAGCGCCGGGCGCGTCGCCCGTGCTACCGAACCGTCCGGCGCGTCACCCGGCCGCGCCCCGAACCGGACGTCGCCCCAGTGCCTGACATCATCCGCATCGACGATCCCGCCGACCCGCGCATCGCGGCCTACCGCGATATCCGCGAGCGCGATCTGGTCGGCCGCGAGGGCCGCTTCGTCGCCGAGGGCAAGGTCGTGCTGAACGTGCTGTTTTCGGCGGCCCGTTTCGAAACCGAATCGCTGCTCGTCCTCGAAAACCGGCTGGCCGGCCTCGCCGACCTGCTGCCGCTCGTGCCGCATGGCGTGCCGGTTTTCGTCGCCGCGGCTGACGTCATGGACGGCATCGCCGGCTTTCACATGCATCGCGGCATTCTGGCGATCGGCCGCAGGCGGCGCGCGCAAGGCATCGAGGAGATGCTCGCGGCGCTGCCGGACCGCGCGCTGGTCGTGGCGCTCGCCGGCATCGCCAACCACGACAATATCGGCTCGATCTTCCGCAACGCCGCCGCCTTCGGCGCCGACGCCGTCGTGCTCGACACGACCTGCTGCGACCCGCTCTACCGCAAGGCGATCCGCGTCTCGGTCGGCGCCGCGCTGAAGGTGCCGTTCGGGGTGGCGGACGATCTCGACGGCATGGTCGGACGCCTGGCCGATGCTGGATTCGACGTGCTGGCCCTGTCGCCGCGGGGCGCGATCGACATCGGCGCGGTCCCGCCTTCGGCCCGCGTGGCGCTCCTGCTCGGCAGCGAGGGAGACGGGCTTCCCGAGGCGCTGCTTGCACGGCTGAAGTCGGTGCGCATACCGATGTCGCCGGATTTCGACAGCCTGAACGTCGCCGCCGCCTCGGCGGTCGCGCTGCATCGCCTCTGGCGTGGCTGAATTCAGGCGCCCGACGCGGCGGCCTTCTGCAATGCCTTGACCCGGTCCGCCAGGCTGATGATGCGGCCTTCGGCGTCCGGCCTGCCCGCCTCGCCCGCCGTCGCGAGCACCGCGCGGATGGGCGAATCGGGACCGTCGAGCATGGCGGTCAGGCTCACCACTTCGGCCGCGAGATCGTTGATCTGCTCGCGCAGGAGCGCGCTGTCGCGCCGCTCGTCGTTCCAGTCCTCGGACTTTCCGCGCTCGGCATTCTGCAACTCGGTCTTCAGCTTCTTGTTCTCGCGCAGGAGCGCCGTCATGCGCTCTTCGAGCCTGCTGCGCTCGCGGTTGAGCTTTTCCATCGCCTTTTCGACGTCGCCGCCCGTCGCGCCTGACAGCAGCGTCGACATCTGCAGCGTCATCTCGGCCAGTTCGGCCTCCAGCTTGACCCGCTGCGACTGCGCCTCGGTCAGCTGTTCGTCGAGCTCGCCTGCATTGCGCTGTCCGCCGCGGCTCTGCTCGCGCAGCCGCGCCATTTCCTTTTCGCGGCGGTCGAGTTTCTCTTCGCGGTCCGACAGCGCCGTCATCGTGCGCTCGAGCTTCTTTTCCAGTTCCGCGGCGCGCTTGCGCTCGGCCTTGAGCGCCTCCTGCGCGGCCTTGCCCTCGGCGGCCACCTCGCGCAGCCGCCGCTCGGCGTCCTTGCGCTGCGCGCGCAGCGCGCCGACATCGCCCGACAGCCGTTCGAATTCGGTCTCGCGCGTGACCAGCTCGATCTGCCGGCTGCTCGACATCAGGCTCGCCTCGTCATACATCCGGCCGAGCCTGTCGATCTCCAGCGCGCGCTCCTCCAGGATCTGTTCCGCGTCGGCCAGGCGGGTGGACAGGCGCTGCAACTGGTCCTCGCGCCGGCGCAGCTCGGCGCGCAGCTCGCTGCCCTTGCCTTCCAGTTCGGACACCGCCTGGTTCTTCTCGGCGCGCTCCTCGGCCAGCCGCTTCAGCTCCTCGCGGTTGCGGTTGATCTCGATGATCTGCGCCGCCGCCTTCTCGCGAAACGTCTTGATGCTCATTTCGAGCCGGCGGGTCGACATCGCGAACTCGGCGCGCATGCGGTCCTTGTCGGCCTGGATCTCGTTCATCGAGAGGGGGACGGATGCCTCGATCCGCTTGCGCGTCAGCACGACGGCGCGCCGCCACACCGCCGGCGCGACCATGAGCGCGAGGAATCCCGCGCACAGAAACCCGAGTGAAAAGAACAGGATGGACTGAATCAAGGCGGCAAATCCGAGCGCGGGCTTCCACATGGTCCGGCGAGCCGGGAATGTGCCATGGCGGGACACCCGAAATCCAGTCCCGCAGCGAATTAACCTCGCCTTAAGGTTAAGCGAGCCGCCCCCGGCCGGAGCGGGCCGGGGCGGGACTGCCGATCAGAACGGGTTCCAGGTCGCGCGCTGCGTCAGCTTCAGATAGCCGACATTCACGCCGAGCCGCGCGCCGACCCCGGTGCGCACCGGCACCAGCAGGACGCGGCCGTTCTTCAGCACGTTGAAGCCGACGCCGGCGAGAAAGTAGGCCGAGCCGGCCACGCCGCCATAGCGCCTGTAGAGCGTGCCGACATCGTCGAGATTGTAGACCAGCACCATGGTCCGCGAGCCCTGGCCGCCAAAGTCCCAGCCGACCGAGGGTCCCTGCCAGAACACCTTATGATCGCCGGCATTCTTGGTGTAGAGTGTGCCCTCGCCATAGGTCAGGCCGCCGACGATGGCGCCGGACCCCTCTTCCCCGAGTACGTAGCCATTGGGCAGGCCATAGGAGGAAAAGATCTTTTCGATCACCGTCGCGAGGCCGCCGGACGTGGCGCCGAAGAACCGGTGACCGGAATC
>JAUYMV010000354.1 GCA_030698645.1 Mesorhizobium sp. | reverse complement strand
TCTGCACCTTCGAGTGCACGTTCTGCGCGGCCTGCGCCGAGGGTATGCTCGGCGGGCAGTGTCCGAACTGCCGAGGCGAGCTGGTGCGGCGGCCGATCCGGACGCCGGTCATGCTGGCGAGATATCCGGCGTCGACGAAACGTGTGCTGAAGGCCGAGGGTTGCGCCAAGGCGGCCTGAGCATCCGACGAGATATGACGAAGAGGGGAACTGACGTGCTGAAACGAATTGGACTGGCCGCAATGGCATTGTCGTTTGGCGTGGCGCCGGCGTTCGCGCATTTGAACCCGGCCGAGCACGGTTCCTTCGCCGCGGGGATCTCGCATCCGCTGTTCGGAACCGATCACATCCTTGCCATGGTTGCAGTCGGTCTGTGGGCCGCACTGCTCGCGAATGCGGGCGACCGACGCGCGCTCTGGCTGGTGCCCGCCGCCTTCGTCGGCACGATGCTGATCGGATTCACCGCTGCGACTGCGGGAGCCCCCCTGCCCTTGGTCGAGCCGGTGATCCTCGCCTCGGTGGTCGTGACCGGCCTGCTGGCGACGGTCGCGCTCAACGTGCCAACGGTCGCCGCCATGGCGATGGTCGGCTTCTTCGCCTTCTTCCACGGCCATGCGCATGGCGGCGAGCTGGGCGAGGCGGGCGCCTGGTCCTTCGCGGTCGGCTTTGCGATCGCCACAGCGCTGCTGCATGGCGCGGGCGTCGCGCTCGGGCTCGGCATCGGCCGTGCCTTCGGCGGCGGCCTCGGGCGTTGGGCCACCCGCGTGGCCGGCGCGCTCACGGCGCTGGGCGGGCTCTGGCTCGCCTTTGCCGGCTGAGGGGGGGCGGCCATGATCCCGGGAGAAATCATCACGATTGCAGGCGACATCGAGCTCAATGCCGGCCAGCCGACCGTCACGCTCAAGGTCGCCAACACCGGCGACCGGCCGATCCAGGTGGGCTCGCACTATCATTTCTATGAGACCAATGCCGGGCTCGCCTTCGACCGCGAAAGCGCGCGCGGCATGCGGCTCGACATCGCGGCCGGCACGGCCGTCCGCTTCGAGCCCGGCCAGGAGCGCGACGTGACGC
>JAUYMV010000348.1 GCA_030698645.1 Mesorhizobium sp. | reverse complement strand
CGATCCCGACCGCACCCAGGCGGCGGTGCACCACTTCGAACGCCGCGGCCAGATCGACCAAGGCGCCGAAGCGTACGGGCAGCGTCATGCACGCGACGACGCCCTTGGAATCGTGAGTGATCTTCTGCAGGGCGCCGCCATGCTGGAGACAGAAGTGTCTCAGCAGCGCCGCGGCATGGACGAGATTCTCGTCGCTCGGAAAATCCGCCACCGAACCGCCGAGCCGGCAGAACGCGGCAAGCGACCGCATGGCGACCGCGGTGCCCAGCTTGCGGTCGAGGAGCGCCGGATCGCGCTGCGCCGCGCCCGGCGACCGCGCGACGGGCGCTGTCGCCTCGGCCGCCTCGAGGCGCGCGTGCAGTTCCGCGACCGCCGTCCCGAGAAGGACGGTGCGCCCTCCGGGCAGGTCGAACGGAAGCGTGATTGTCCTGAAAGCGCCGTGGCAGCCGGCCGCCTTCACCGCGAAACCGCTCTCCTGGGCGAAGAGCGGGGCATAGGTCGACGCCGCCGAATCGGCATTGTCCTTAGCGGACCCTATGGCCTTGGTAAGGATGAGGCAATCGCCGAGGACATCTCCCAACAGATAGCCCGCCGCGCACCCGGCGCGCACAACGGCGCCGAATGCATTCCCCAGCCGGTCCGTCGCCATCTCGAATCCATGGACGCCGCCCGCCGCTCCGAGAGCCTGCACCTCCCGTGTGAAGCCGCTGACGTCAAACCCCAAAAGATGGCCGTGGGTCGAGACGCGCGGTGCTGCCGAGTTCGGCGGTTTCACGGGAAGTCCGTCTCGCCGTAGATGTATTGCGGAGCCCCGGCGATCGCGCGCGCCGCCTGCAGGCCGGAGGTCACCGCGCTCTCGACGGCCCCCACGTTCGTTCCGGTGCGGGTCCAGTCGCCGCAGACGAAGAAATTGTCCAGCCCGAGCCCGTCGACCCTCGGACGCGACGCGATGCTGTTGCTCACCGACAAGGCGTAGAGCTCGGAGGGGCTTACGTTCGCGCGGACGTGGACTGTCGGCTCCAGGGCCGCCGGAAAGTCCCCCTTGCTGTCGGCTGGCAGGTCTGGAAGCAGTTCCTGGCGCAGGTACTGGTTCCAGACCTTCTCGGCCGCGGCGGCGCGCCTGTTCTCCTCCCCGGCGAAGTGATCGTCCGGCACGTCGGGCTGGTTCGGATTGCGCGGGAAAGGACCGCATGCGTAGGACAGGTGCTCCGACACCTTGCCGTTGATCGGCTGCTCGTCGTTCAGGAGGAAGCTCATGTCGCACCAGGTACTGGCCGGCATGACGCAGCCGGTGACCAAGGGCAGGTTGTCGTCGTTGCCGAGCTTATTCGTTTTCACCGCGAGCCAGTACTGCACCGCGATGGTCGGGGTGGTCCTTTGCATGGAGACGAAATCGCTCCAGCCGGGCAGAGCCTGATGAAAGTCCGCGCAGATCGGATCGAGCGCGGCGATCGGAATGCCGGACAGCACGACATCGAAATCGTCTCCCGCGGTCAGGGTCAGCCTGCGCTCGTCGGCGCCAACATACCACCAGGACTCGAAATCCGCGTTGACTGGTTTGGCCGCGAGCTGGTCCCAGAGCGGCTCCGTTGGCCAGTAGCGCTGCGCCGCATTTTCCACGAGAGGTTCATAGGTCTCGGCGCCCTCCTTCAGCTCGGCCTGAACGCTCAGGTCGATGCTGCGCACACCATGGTCGCCCGGCTGCATACGGATCGCCTGCACCCGGTGAAAGAAATGGAACCGCACGCCACGCTGCACCAGCACTTCGTAGATCGGTTTGATGACGATCTCGCCCATGCCCCCGTTCATGTGGACGAACGGCGAGCCGTGGTAGGTCAGGACCAGCCGCAGCATGCCCCGCAAGGCGACGCCGGCGGCGAAATTGCGCCGCTTCGGATTCCCGTCGACGAATGCGAAAGCGTAGTCGTAGCCCGAGGTGACGAAGGTCGACCTCTTCAGGAACTCCGAGGCGCCCAAATCGTCCAGCCATTCTATCGCATCCCAATGGTCGATGGCGTCGAAGCCATGCAGATAGATCTCGTCCCTGAAGAAGCCGGTGCCGATCCTTCCGACCAGTTCGGTAAGGATGAGAAGGTCCCAGTAGTCGATGGCATTGGGTTTGCCGATCAGCCACCCGAGGGCGAGATCGCCGAGGCTGCGGTATTCGGCAGCGATGACTTGGCATGATTCATCGGAGCGGCCGAGCGAAAACTCCGCCATGAGGCCTTCGAGGCGGCTGAGTGTGCCGCCTAGGGAGCGGCCGTTGGTCGGGGGGACCAGAACGTCGGCGGGAAGGCTGTCGCGCAGCCGGCGCGTGATCCACTGCCTGATGCGCTCGATCATGCCGAGCGGCGAGATTTCCGTGGGCCTCACACCCGGCTCGCCCGGTGCGACTGGAAAGCTGAGATGTTTCTTGTCCCAGCCGAATATCCCGTCTTGCATGAGATAGAAATCGCCATGCCGGCTGAAAGCCCGGTCGAGCGGAATCGTGCTCTTGCCGGTCGATGGCCACTCATCATAGCACTCGCGCAGGATCCGGAACGTGTTGTGGTAAAACCCGCCCAGCACATGCAGTCCGTGCTCATAATTGCGCAGGCCCTGTGCTGTGTCCCGGCTGCTGGCGCACTTGCCGCCTGCCCGCCATCCCTGCTGGTAAACGTCGACCTCGAAACGATCCCGCCACTGGGGATTCGACGTGACCCGGAAGATGGCTGACAAAGCGGCCATGCCGGAACCCAGCACTACAATTCTCGTCTTCCCGTCAGCCACGTCCTAGTTCTCCCCCGCAAGCAAAATGCTGCTGTTGATCAGTTAATTCAAGTCCCTCGCAAAAAGCGGACGATACTTAGCATCGAAAAATGTCGTGACTGGTTGGGTCGACTTGGCAGAAACTCGAAAAGACCGCCTGTTTGTTTGCGCGCTCGCAATTCGCCGCGTCGCGCCGTCAGGACCAGGCCGGCCTCGTGGCTCCGTGGGCCTGCGCCCTGGCCGTCATCAGGGTTTCGCGCGCGTCGCCGCCCTCGGCGAAGGAAACTTCGTCCCCGCGGCCATAGGTGTGCAGGAGGCGGTACGCCCAGCCGACCTGACGGTCGCGCCTCGCGATGGTCCGGATCGCGCAAGGTGCCCGCCCGCCCGCTTGGCGGACAGGTCGAGCGCCTCGATCTCCTCGCGCGTGGCTTCGGCTTCGAGAGCGAAGATGCGCGTCAGCTGTTCCCTTGTCGCCACCCTGGCTTTCGGCACCATCTCGACTTGGAACAGCAGGGCATTGAGACGCCGTGCCACGACGGAGGCCTTCTTGCGGTCCGAGAGCCTAGGGCTCAATGAAAACTGGCATTCCTGCCCGCCGCATTGAAACCGACGGGGATGCGCGCCCGCCAGTAGAGGATCGGTCCCCGCAGAATAAGGTTTTCGATCTGGTGCCTTCGCAGTCCCATCCGCCCGTACTCCCTCGGCCCAGGGCGGATGGACACCACCGATGGACATCAGTTGTGGGCACCAGTTGCGGAGAGCCGATTCGGCGCGAAGATGGATCGCCTCGAAAGGCCGGATTTCTGCGCATTTCAATGATCGGGGAAGCGTCTTGGCTGGGGAACCTGGATTCGAACCAGGACTAACGGAGTCAGAGTCCGTGGGTCTACCGTTAACCTATTCCCCAGCAGGCGCGGCGTGCGGGCCGGCGCTGTTGCGCTGCCGATGTGCGGCGGGCGCGAACCGGCTTTTATATGGGAGGGCGAAATAGTCAATACCAGGACATCGTGCGAGATGTACCACCAGAACCGGCGGTCCGAGGTCTGTCATTTCAAAACCTGACAAATTTCGGACTGCTTTCGTAAAATGGAGATCGAGCAACGCCGCCGAACGCGGAGGGATTTTCCCTTGGTGAACGCGCGCGGCGCTGGTAGTCTTGCGCCAACAGAAGATGTTTCGGCGCCTGCGGCGTCCCCTCCCCCAAGGGAGCGGTTCGCGCGGCGCCAGAAAGACAGACCATTGGAAAACCCCGATTCCGGCGGAGAACCGCCGAGTGGCGGGGCGTCGCCGGGTTTCGCCGCGCCATTCGGAGCGGACACTTCGGCAGGTGAGCGAAACGCCGTCCGGTCGACCGGGCCGGCGCACGCGCCACGCGCCACGCCCGGACCGCCCCCACAGAAGCCGCGCAAGCGCCGCAAGCGCAAGCGTGGACGAAAGGTGTTCGCGCGCGATTCCGGCGCGGGCGCGCCGGGTCGTGCGAGCGACGGCGTGACCGGCCCCGTGGTTGCGCCCCGCGCGCCGCTGGCCGGGCC
>JAUYMV010000342.1 GCA_030698645.1 Mesorhizobium sp. | reverse complement strand
CGTAGTCGCGCTCCATGCCGGTACCCTCGCCGGCGATGGCGCTGACCGAGCGGGAGAACCGCGAGCCGACATATTGGCCGACGAAGCCGGCCGACGTCGCCAGCACCATACCGCCTAAGCCGGCGCTGGCGCCGCTGCCGGCCGAGTTGGTCACTCCCTTGACGGCGAGCGCGGCTTCCTCCGCCTCGAGCGCCGCGTCGCGCAACTGGTCGGCGCCGAGCACGGTCGGATCGAAGAGGTCCAGATCGACCGAGCCCTGAGCGAGAAGGCCGGGGTCGACGAGACCCTGATAGGGGTCCTCCGGAGAAACCCTGGCCATCGCCACGGCGCGCTCGGCGAGCATTGCCGGATCGGACGCGGCGGTGGCCGAGATGCTGGCGACCCGTTTGCCGACGAACACGCGCAGGGAGATATCGTCGCTTTCCGAAGCTTCGGTGGATTCGACCTTGCCGAGCCTGACCGAGACGCCGGTCGAGCGCGAACGCACCGCGATCGCATCGGCGGCATCGGCGCCGGCCTTGCGCGCAGCCTCGACCAGAGCGGCCACCCGTGTGGTCAGCTTTTCGGCATCGAGGGAATCTGTCATCACTGGTGTCTCGCAAGAACGGGCTGCGAAGCGGGATTCGCCACGGCGGATCACGGTTCAGCCACCATCTATTGTCACGAGGCTGCTTGTGCAATGGGTGAGCCGCGGGAGCGGGCGACAAGGAGTTCTGCATGGAGCATGGCGGCGCGGTGATCTACACCCAGATTCTGCTGATGCTCACAGGCGCGGTCATCGCCGCGCCGCTGTTCAAGCGCGTCGGGCTGGAGACCGTGCTCGGCTACATCGCCGCCGGCGTCGCCATCGGTCCGATGACGCGGCTGATCACCGGCAGCGAGGACCTGCTGCAGGTCGGCGAACTGGGCATCGTCTTCCTGCTGTTCATCATCGGCCTCGAGTTGAAACCGGCGCGCCTGTGGGACATGCGCCGCCATATCTTCGGCCTCGGCATGGCTCAGGTCGTGGTGACAGGGGCCGTCCTGACTGGGCTCGCCATCGTCGTCGCCGGCCTGTCCCTGCCGGCCGCCATCCTGACCGGATTTGGCCTGGCGCTGTCATCGACGGCCTTCGCCATGCAGATCCTGGAACAGGACGGCGGCACCAACCGCCACTACGGGCAGACCGCGTTCTCGATCCTGCTGCTGCAGGACCTTGCCATCGTGCCGCTACTCGCCATCATCCCGCTGCTGGCGCCCTATGCCAGCGATTCGGCGGATGGCGGGCTGGAGGAGTTCGCCATCGCGGTCGCCGCCGTGCTGATCCTGATCGTCGCCGGCCGCTACCTGCTCAACCCGCTGTTTCGCGTCATCGCCAACACCGGCGCGCGCGAGGCGATGATCGCGGCGGCCCTGCTGGTCGTGCTCGGCGCCGCGGCGCTGATGCAACTCGCCGGCCTGTCGATGGCGATGGGCGCCTTCCTGGCGGGTGTCATGCTGGCGGATTCCTCCTATCGGCACGAACTCGAGGCTTGCATCGAGCCGTTCCGCGGCGTGCTTCTCGGGCTGTTCTTCATGGCCGTCGGGCTGTCGCTCGACCTGACCGTGATCCGTCTGGAGTGGCTGACCATCCTGATCGCCGTGCCGGCCATGATGGCCGCGAAGGCCGCGATCCTCTACGGCCTGACCCGTTACTTCGGATCGCCCCACGACGACGCGATCCGCGTCGCGATGTTGCTGCCGCAAGGCGGCGAGTTCGGCTTCGTGCTGTTTACGACGGGTGCGGCGGCGGCGATCTTTTCGACCGAGACCGCCTCGATCCTGATCGCGATCACGACCCTGTCGATGGTGGCGACACCCTTCGCGGTGCGGCTCGGGAAGCTGTTTCTCCAACCGGCCGACGCCGATCATATGGAGGAGGATTTCGACGGCGCGGGCGCCGACGTGCTGATGATCGGCTTTTCCCGCTTCGGCCAGATTGCCTCGCAGATTCTCCTGTCGGGTGGCACGGCCGTCACCATCATCGACCACTCGGCCAATCGCGTACGCGCCGTCGAGAAGTTCGGCTTCCGCATCTATTATGGCGACGGGCGCCGCAAGGACGTGCTGGAGGCGGCCGGCATCCGCGGCGCCAAGCT
>JAUYMV010000341.1 GCA_030698645.1 Mesorhizobium sp. | reverse complement strand
CCGCCGCCTCGGGGGTCGGCGACAGGGTCAGCGAGACGATCGCCACGTCGTCGATGCCGCGGCCGACGATCAGCGGCTCGGGCACGCCGATCGGGATGCGGTCCATGTTGGCGCGGACCTTGTCGTGCACCCGCAGGATGGCCGAATCCGACGAGGTGCCGACGATGAAGCGCGCCGTGACCATGACCTGGTCGTCGCGCGACTGCGAGTAGACATGCTCGACGCCATCGATGCCCTTGACCATGGTCTCGAGCGGCTCGGTGATCAGCTTGACGGCGTCGTCGGCCCTCAGACCGTCGGCGCGCACGATGATGTCCACCATCGGCACGGAGATCTGCGGCTCCTCCTCGCGCGGCAGCGTCAGGAGCGCGATCAGGCCGAAGGCGAAGGCGGCGATTAGGAAGAGGGGGGTCAGCGGCGACGCGATGAAGGCGCGCGTCAGCGAGCCGGCGATGCCAAGCGGCGAGGGGGAATGGCTCATGGCGTCACGACCACGTCGCCGGCGCCGAGCCCGGTGACGATCTCGATGAAATCGCCGTCGGCGCGCGCGATCGTCTCGCCCAGCACGACGGCCCGGTCGGCCTCGGCCTCGCCTGACCGGACGCGCACGAAGTCGATGCCCGATCGCGTCGTGACGGCGGCGGCCGGCACCAGCAGCACCTGCCGTTCGCCGACGGGAACCTCGACGAGCACGCGCGCGTCGATGAAGCTGGTGTCGAGACGATCGACCTCGACATCGGCGACGACGCGGCCGTTCTCGATCTGCGGGTAGATCTTGGCCAGGCGTCCGGTGGAATCGACTCCGCCGGTGTCGATGCGGATCGACGCGCCCTCCTTGAGCAGCGCGGCGTGGCGCTCCGGTATCGCCAGGCGCAGGAATATGCCGCCGCTGCCGATGGTCGCGACGGCCTCGCCGGCCATGATGACGGCGCCGCGCGTCACCGGCACGGTGAGCACGCGTCCTTCGGCCGGCGCGAAGACGTCGCCCTCGGCGCCCTGCTGGACGATGACGGAGCGCTGGGCCTCGGTCTCGGCGATCTGGTTGCGCACGATATCGACCTGGGTGCGCAGCTGGTCGAGGCGCTGCACGGTGATGACGCCCTTGTCGACCAGCGACTGACCGCGCGCGAGCTCGGTTTCGGCGGTCGTCATCTGCGCCTGGAGGGAGCGAAGCTGCGCTTCCGCCGCGGCGATCTGGAAGGCGATCTTGTCGTCGCGGACGGTGGCGATCTTCTGGCCCGAGGCGACCATGTCGCCCTCGCTGACGTCAAGGGCGACGAGCAGGCCGCCGATACGCGCGCGCGCCGGCACCGTGTCGCGCGCCTCGACCCGACCGTAGACCGCCTTCCATTCCGTGACGGCGGTGGGAGCCAGGGTGAGCGAGCCGGCGAAAGCCGGCGCGGTGGCGAGGAGGGCCGGGATCAACAAGAGCGCGCGCATGGCAATCGTCCTTAGAAGGCGCAGCCCGGCTTGATGCCGAACAGCTTGAACACGGATGCCGCCGGGCAGAACCCGGTGAAGGCGGACTGCAGCAGGTTCAGGCCGATGAACACGGTGAACCAGACGAAGAGAGGCGATACGAAAGCGGTCAGGACGACCGAAAGCAGCACCATGGCGCCTGCAAATGCGAGCACGGAACGATCGAGGGACATCAAGGAACTCCTGTTTATGAATATATTCTAATATACTAATTTAAGACGCTGGCGCAAGGCTGCCGGGAGAAAAAATGCGGCGGCGTCGCGAAGGGGCGGCACAGCGCAAGAAAAAGGCGTCCCGCGGCATCGACCGAGCCGAATGCCGCGGGACAAGCGCCCCGGTCGTCGGCGCTGGGGTTATGCGCCGGGACCCTGGTCGATCTTGATCTCCTTCAGCTTGTCGATGCCGAGTGCCTGCAGGGCCAGGCGCTCGTAGAAGGGCTCGGACTTGCCGCTGCGGATCTTGTGCAGGAAGTATTTCTCGAAGCCGATCTTGGCGGCGTGCACCCACTTGCCGGATGACGACCAGTTGACGTTGCGCGGCGGAATCTGCGGCTGCGCCACGAAGGCGACGCCCGAATCGCCGAAGTCGGCGAGGCAGACGGCGTTCCAGGTGCCCTCCGCGTCGGGCTGCTCGCCCTTGACCAGGCGGGCGATGTTGTGGGCCGTCGCGGTCACCATGGATTCGATCATGAAGCCGGTCTTCGGCACGCCGACCGGAACGGGCGTCTTGCCCATTGGCGGGATGGCGACGCAGACGCCGATGGCGAAAACCTCGGGGAAGGCCGGGTTGCGCTGGTGCTTGTCGACGAGGATGAAACCGCGCGGATTGGTCAGGCCGTCAATGCCCCGCACGGCGGCCACGCCGCGGAACGCCGGCAGCATCATCGAGAAGACGTGCGGCAGTTCGTGCGCCTGCTTGACCGAGCCGTCGTCGGCGATCTCGGAAACGAACATCTTGCCCGCCTCGACCTTGTCGACCTTGGCGTTGCAGATCCACTTGATGTGATGCTGGCGCATCTCGCTCTCGAGCAGGCCCTTGGTGTCGCCGACGCCGTCGAGGCCGAGATGGCCGATGTAGGGCTCGGAGGTCACGAAGGTCATCGGCACCTTGTCGCGCACCTTGGCGTCGCGCAGCGCCTTGTCGAGGATGAACGTGAACTCGTAGGCCGGGCC
>JAUYMV010000339.1 GCA_030698645.1 Mesorhizobium sp. | reverse complement strand
TCGTCCGGGCGCGCGCCGAGCACGGTGCTGGCATCCGAATCCACCGCCTTCCACCAGGGATCGCCGCTATTCGACAGCCGCGCGGCATCCTCGGGAGCGAGCCCGACCACTGAGGGATTGAAACCGAGATTTTCGCCGGCCGCCCTCAAGGCGTCTCGGATATCGTCGAGCGTATCTCGAAGCGCCTCGGACGACAGGATGACGGCGATGTCGAGGTCGCTGGTTGGACCGTCTTCTCCCCGCGCCACGCTGCCATAGATCCACACCGCGATCGCATCCGGCCGAACCTTGGCGACCGCGTCGGCCACCGCCGCGCGGATGCTGGAATATCGGCGCGCTTCATCCTCGAAGAGAGCGTGCAGCGATGCGGCCAGTGGGTGGCGATCGTTGATACGATAGAGGCGCGCCTTGCCCGTTCCCTCGGAACGAACGATGCCGATCGCCTCCAGTGTTCCGAGAGCAGACCACACGCTTGCCCGCGCCAGCCCGCTTCGGGTCGCGAGCATTGGAGAGGACAGCAAGCCGCCATGCAATGCCAGTTCCCGCAGCAACCTGACGTTTGCGTCGGCGCCAAGAATGATGGTCAGGGGATAGCGCAGGGCGCTTTGGGGGGTCGAGCGTGCCATCGTGCAATGTCCTCAAGCGCGGACCTGATAGCGCATATATGACCGGATATCAAATCGTTTGTTTGGTTATCTGAACGAAATATCCCTGAGTGACGCGAGCCGACGGCCGTGGAAGGGCGCGCCGCTATGTGAGTCGATTTGCTTGGGCACCTGCCGGAGGATATGCCCGCGCTCATAGCCGCCACGCACCCGTGGCTCAGCGCGCAGAAGCGCAGTATCAGGGCAGCGGCCTGAGCCGCCCCTGAAAACATCTCGCGATCGGGAACGGCGTCTTGCCCGGTCAGTTCATCGGCACGGGGATGAAGCGCAGTTCGCCCGACTTCGACGCCAGCATCAGGAGCGCGCTCTTGCGGCCCTGGCCCTTCAGCGTCGCCACCCGGTCCATCACTTCCTTCGGCGTCGCGACCGATTCCTGGGCGATCTCGGTGATGACGTCGCCCGGCGCGACGCCCTTCTCGGCGGCCGACGAATTCGGGTCCACCTCGGTGACCAGCACGCCCGAGACGTCCGGCGAGATGCCGAACTGCGCGCGCGTCTTCTCGTCCAGTTCGCCGATCGTCATGCCGAGAATCTTGGCGCTCGCCACCGGCGCCTGCTCGACGTCGCTGCCTTCGTCGCCGCCGTCGGTTTGCGCCGAAGCGAGCTTTTCGCCGTCCTCCAGCCGTCCGAGCGTCACCTTGACCGTCTGCTCGACGCCGTCGCGCACCAGCACGACATCCACCGCCTTGCCGACCGGGCTGTCGGCGACGGCGCGCGGCAGGTCGTTCATGTGCTTGATGTCGCGTCCGTCGAAGCGGATGATCACGTCGCCCGGCTGGATCGTGCCGTTGTCGACCGGCCCGCCTTTGATGATGCCGGAGACGAGCGCGCCGTTCGAGCTCTTCATGCCGAGGCTCTCGGCGATTTCGTCGGAGACCTCCTGGATGCGCACGCCGAGCCAGCCGCGCCGCGTCTCGCCGAACTCGCGCAACTGGTCGATGACGCCGGATGCCAGGCGCGACGGGATCGAGAAGCCGATGCCGATCGAGCCGCCCGACGGCGAGATGATCGCCGTGGTGATGCCGACGACCTCGCCGGTCATGTTGAACAGAGGGCCACCCGAATTGCCGCGGTTGATCGCGGCGTCCGTCTGGATGAAATCGTCATAGGGGCCGGAATTGATGTCGCGGTTGCGCGCCGAGACGATGCCGACCGTCACCGTGCCGCCGAGGCCGAAAGGATTGCCGATCGCCATCACCCAGTCGCCGACGCGGATCTTGTCCGAATCGCCGAGCTTGACCGCGGTCAGCTTCTTCAGCTTCGGGTCGACCTCGAGCACCGCGATGTCCGTCTTGACGTCCTTGCCCTTCAGCGTCGCCTTGAGCTTGGAGCCGTCCGAGAAATTGACCTCGATCTCATCGGCGTCGGCGATCACGTGGTTGTTGGTGATGATGATGCCGCGCTCGGCGTCGACCACGAAGCCGGAGCCGAGCGACTGGACCTTTTGCGACCGGCCGTCGCCGCCCTGCCGGTTCTTGAAATACTCGTCGAAGAAGTCCTGGAAGGGCGAGCCTTCGGGAAGCTCCGGCGGCGTGACGCCGGGATCGTTGCCGCCCTTGACCGTCTGTGACGTCGAGATGTTGACGACCGAGCCGAGCAGGCCCTCGGCGAGGTCGGCGACCGATTCCGGCCCCTGCGCCAAGGCTGGCGACGCCGGCAGGGCCGCGACCGAGAGCGAAGCCGCCGCCAGCATCGCGAACATCGTCCGGCGAACGTCCGGCAGAACTGAGGAGATGGCCATCAAGTCGCTCCCATTGGGGCTGAATCGTTGCATGTCAGAGGCAGCTTCGGCGCATTTTGTGGTCAAGAATTACGGCGTGTTTGCGACCGTTGACAGGTCGCCTCGCCGGCCTTCGCGCCGAACCCGATAAACCTTGCGTTACCCACGCACCAGCCACACCACGAACACGCCGGCCATGACCGCCGCCAGACCGGCCGCCCGCAGGACATTGTCGGGCGCGGTGCTCGCCTCGCCCGCCAGCCGCTTGGCGAATCCGGGAAATCCTCCGTAGAGGACGCCCTCCATAACCAGCACGAGCCCGAGCGCCGCGACGAAATCCTGCACCGCCGCCGCCCTACTGGGCGGCGGGCTGCGCCTGCGTCGCGGGCGGCACGGCGCTGGTTGCGCCGGGAGCCGCCGGGGCGGCGACGCCATCCGGCCCGCCCGAGCTGCCGAAATACTTGAAGAACTCAGAGTTGGGCGACAGGACCATGGTCGTTCCCGAGCTTTCCAGCGCCTGCGCGTAGGCCGCCATCGAGCGGTAGAACTCGAAGAAGTCCGGATCCTTCGAGAAGGCGGCGGCGAAGGTTGCGTTGCGTTCGGCCTCGCCCTCGCCTCGAAGGATTTCCGACTCCTTGCGCGCTTCCGCGACGATCTCGACGACCTCGCGGTCGGCCCGCGCACGGATGCGCTGCGCCGCTTCCCGGCCGCGCGCGCGCAGGCGCTCGGCTTCGGCCAGACGCTCGGCCTTCATGCGGTCGTAGGTCTGCTGCGAGACCTCCTGGGTGAGGTCGGTCCGGCGGATGCGCACGTCCACGATCTGCAACCCGAGCGACACGGCGTCGGGGCTGAGCTGGTCGCGCACCTCGCGCATCATCGAGGCGCGCTCCTCGGACAGCGCGGCTTCGAAGCCGCGCAGGCCGTAGACGCGGCGCAGCCCCGCGTCGAGACGCGTGCGCAGCCGCTGTTCGGCAAGCGAGACGCTGCCCGACACCGTCTGGCGGAACAGGCGCGCGTTGGCGATGCGGTAGGCGACGAAGGCGTCGACTTCATAGAACTTGCCGCCCGACACCTGAACGCGGATGTCCTCCAGATCGAAGCGCAGGATGCGGTCGTCGATGATCTGGACGTTGTCGGCCTCGAGGAACCCGAACGGCGCCTTGAAGTAGATGCCGGGCTCCGATTTGACATCGACGATCTGGCCGAAGCGCAGCACGATCGCCTGCTGGCGCTCGTTGACGACGAAGAAGGAGGAGAACAGGCCGATCAGCAGGATGACGACGGCGATGGCGATGATGGGAAGACGGTTGGCCATCAGTTGGCTCCTTCGGCTGCGCTGCGCCTCTGCAGTTCCGGCAGCGGCAGATACGGCACCACGCCCTGTCCGTTGGCGCCCTGCTCGATGATGACCTTGTTGGAGCCCTTCAGCACTTTTTCCATCGTCTCGAGGAAGAGCCGCTTGCGCGTCACCTCCGGCGCCTTGGCATATTCCTCATAGACCGAGGTGAAGCGCTGCGCCTCGCCCTGGGCCTCCTGGACGACGCGGTTCTTGTAGGCGGCCGCTTCTTCGCGGATCTGCGCGCCTTCGCCGCGCGCCTGGCCGAGCTGCTTGTTGGAATACTGGTTCGATTCCTCGACGAAGCGGTCTTCGTCCTGCTCGGCGCGCTGCACTTCGTCGAACGCGTCGGCCACCTCGCGCGGCGGCGCCGCATCCTCGATGGAGATCGCGTTGACGTTCAGGCCGGCGCCGTAGCCGTCGAGCGTCGACTGGATGATGGTCTTCACCGAATCCGCGATGCCCTGGCGGTCGTCGCGGAAAATATCCTGCGCCGGGCGCCGGCCGACGGCCTCGCGCATCGCGCTCTCCGCGACCTGGCGCACCATCTGGTCCGGATCGGCGACCTTGAAGAGATAGGCCTGCGGATCGGACACCTGGTAGGCGACGGAGAACTTCACGTCGACGATGTTCTGGTCGCCCGACAGCATCAGGCCGGACGAGGTGCTGCCGCGCACCTCGCCGATGTCGACCAGCTTTTCGGCCGTATTGGCGATCTCGACGGTCTCGATCGGCCAGAGATGGAAGTGCAGGCCGGGCATCGAGAGTTCATCCTTCGGCTTGCCGAATCGCAGTTCGACGCCGAGCTCGTCCGGCTGCACCGTGTAGACGGCCTTGAAAGCCCACAGCGCCAGCAGGACGACGGCCCCCAGGCCGATGACGGCCGGACTGAACCCGCCGCCCGCCGGCAGCACGCGCTTCAGCCTGTCCTGGCCGCGCCGGATGATGTCCTCGAGGTCGGGCGGGGTGTTGCCCTGCGGTCCGCCCGGACCGCGCGGCCCCTGGCCCCACGGGCCTCCCCCATTGTTGCCGCCGCCGCCCCATGGGCCGCCGCCGCCACCGCTCTGATTATTCCAGGGCATGAAAATCCTCTTGTTCCGGAACCGATCGGCCGCGTTTGCATTGCACGGCGCATTCTTGCTTGTTGGTGGTTATAGGGATGCCATGCACGGCTTTCAACGACAGCCGGCCATTTAGCCAGGCTTTTCGGTCGGCCGGGCGGCGATTTGTCTGAATTTGCGTCGCAAAACGCGACGCCGCCGGCTCAGGCGGCGATTTGGCCGCGTTTGCGGTAGACCGCGAATCGCGTCGCGTGGCTGTCCCGCTCGCCGGCCGGAACATCCTCGAAACGGTCGGCGGCCCAGACCTGCGGATCGATGGCCGGGAAACGCGTGTCGCCCTCCACCTCGGCCAGCACATGGGTGATCTCCAGCCGGTCGGCGATCGGCAGCGCCTGCGCGTAGAGCTGGCCGCCGCCGATGATGGCGATCTCGTCGGCGCCGGCCATGCAGCGTCCCCGCACCGTGGCCAGCGTCACCGCCTCCTCGAGCGAGCCCACCGTCTCGACGCCGTCGGCGCGAAAGGCGCGGTCGCGCGTGACGACGATGTTGAGCCGTCCGGGCAGCGCCTTGCCGATGCTCTCGAAGGTTTTCCGCCCCATCACGATCGGCCGCCCCATCGTGCCCGCCTTGAAGCGCTTCAGGTCGCTCGACAGCCGCCACGGCAACCCGCCGTCGCGGCCGATCACCCCGTTCTCGGCGACCGCGGCGTGGATCACGACATCCATCACTGCGCCGCTTCGGGGCGCTTGAGGATCAGGATGTGCAGGTCGCGCTCGGGATAGAAATTTTCCGTCCTGATCTCGAAGGTCGTCGGTCCCGTCTTCTTGACGCCCTCGCCGCAGAACGAGACCAGCGCGTTCGGGTCGCCCTTGTCGATCGTCAGGTGGAACTTCTCGATGTTCGTCGCCCAGTTGCCGCCGGTCGTCAGGATGTAGGAGAGCCAGGTTTCCGTGAACGGAATTTCACCTTCCGGCGTGCGGTCGATCGCCTTCTGCACGGCGCGGTCGAAGGCGGCGTCGAGGCAGTATTTTTCCCGGTACTGCGCGTGGGCCTCGCCGCCCGGCTTACCGTCCTCGATGAACGCCAGGCCAACGGAACCGCCGACGCTCGGTCTGTAGCTGTGCTGGACGCGCACCGGCTCGCCGGCCGGAAACGCCATCCGCCACCAGTAGGTCGATTTCAGCCGCCAGATTGGCGTCAAATGATCCTTCATCCCGGTGCCGTCGTCGTCATAGGTATCGACGATGAGGATGCCGCGGCTCAGCCAGTCGGCCTTGGTGGCGGCCGGCAGCCGGTCCAGCGCCGCCTCCATCCCCTCGGCATAGGGAAACAGCGGGATGCCGTTCCGCTTCAGGTCCTCGCTGACGTCGATCTCAAGCGCGAATGCCTTCTGCTCCAGTTGCGGCGAAAGCGGCTTGCCGTCGGCGGTCGCGGCGAAGCCGAGGAAATTGTCGGCCGAAGGCTCCGGAATGGCGACGTTCGCATAGGGATCGCCGGCGATATCGGGCATCGGGAACGCCACGAGGCTCTCGACCGTCTTGTCGGAGCGGTTGCGGAAGACATAGTCGACCCGCACCGCCTCCTGCGAGATGAACAGGTCCTCGCTTTCCATCGCGACCACATTGCTGTGCACGAGGATCAAGCCGCCGGCCCCCAGTTCCGCCATCGAGTCGTTGGCGAGGGCGACCCCGGCGATTCCAGCACAGACGGCGGTACTGGCAAAAAGTGCCGAGAAGCGCAGCATCGGATTCTCCTTGCGCTCACGCGGCCAGTCGGTGGATCAACGAGTCTTCGACATAAATGCCGTTGACCATGTTGCGAGAGAATCGAATCTCGCCGATGCCGTCGACACGCACTACCGGCTTCAGGCCGACCAGCAGGCTGTCGTCCGCGGACGTGATACGTACGGAGCTTAGGTCCAGAATGGGTTCGTCAGGATGCTGCTTGCGCCACTCGGCCGAGATCGTGGCAGCCTCGAGATATTTGCGCTCAAGGTCCTTTCGCGCGCCCTCATACCCTATTACCATGCGCCACGTTTCGGTGTCGCTGTTGTAGAGCCAGAGCGCCGCAATGACGCCAAAGCCTTTCTTGTCCAGAGCGTGGACTAGATTGAGACCGGCTTCGACGTCCGACCTCACCAGCGTTGCTGCAACCATCCGAATACTCCGTTGGCTTCATCCATCATTGCATTTCGCATTGCGGTCGAGCGAAAAATATCGATCACATCATATCCTGCCGACTCGTTCCAGTCAGCAACCGTCGCCCAATGGCCGTCAAAGATCTGGGATGCGTCCCGGCTCGCCTTGATATCGCCGCTCAGTCCCGCCAGTCCGATAAGATCGTTCAGGTTATGACTATATACCGCAGCCACAAATTTCCGGTCAGGAATCGTATCGGGAAGAAACATCCCTGCGATTCGAGCCTTGATCGCAATTTCAGCCGCATATCCAAATAGATAATACGAGTTAGAATAGCGAGCATTGCTGAAAAGCAGTTCCGCGTCGTTGAGCTTTTCGATCGCGATGGCCTGAAGGACCGATCGATGCATGGCTACACCGCGATCGGCGCCTTGATGCTTGGCTCGGCCTCGTAGCCTTCCAGCCGGAAATCCTCGTAGGCAAAGTCGAAAATGTCCTTCACCGCCGGGTTGACCCACATCCTCGGCAACGGCCTGGGCTGGCGCGAGAGCTGCAGCTGCGCTTGCATGAAATGGTTCGCATAGAGATGCGCGTCGCCGAGCGTATGGACGAACTCGCCAGGCTTCAGCCCGGTCACCTGCGCCACCATCATCGTCAGCAGCGCATAGGAGGCGATGTTGAACGGCACGCCGAGAAAGATATCGGCCGAGCGCTGGTAGAGCTGGCAGGACAGTTTTCCGTCCACGACATAAAACTGGAACAGGCAGTGGCAGGGCGGCAGCGCCATCTCGTCCACTTCGGCCGGGTTCCACGCCGACACGATCAGCCGCCTGGACGACGGGTTTTTCCGGATCTGCGAGATCACATTGGCGATCTGGTCGATCGTCCCGCCCTTGCCGTCCGGCCAGCTCCGCCATTGCGCGCCGTAGACCGGGCCGAGATCGCCGTTCTCGTCGGCCCACTCGTCCCAGATCGAGACCCCGTGCTCCTTCAGGTAGCCGATATTGGTTTCGCCCTTTAGGAACCACAAAAGCTCGTGCACGATCGACTTCAGATGCAGCTTCTTGGTCGTGGTGACCGGAAACCCGTCGGCGAGGTCGAACCGCATCTGGTAGCCGAACAGGCCGCGCGTGCCGGTGCCGGTGCGGTCGGGCCGGTCGATGCCGTGGTCGAGCGCGTGCTGGAGAAGGTCGAGATATTGCTTCATGAAGGACCGCCGATTCGTGTCCGGGCAGACTAGCCTAAAACTCCGCGCCACGCAGCAGCTTCGCTCTCCGTCCACGGCGCGACAACACACCTGAGCCAGGGCGCAACGATCTTCGAGCCCTGATACAGCGCGAGGATTGGAGAGCCCCGTTGACGATGAAGCCAAGCAATCTTCTCAGTTGTCTCAGAAAATGAAGGGCGCCGTAAGATGAGGCGGCGCGCAATGCGTTAGCATATTGATTCTACCAAAAAATCGTGAGCAAATATATCCGGGGAGATATTTTCTTGCGGGGGATCGATAGGTGTTGAAAGTACGTGCTCTGAGTGCCCTATCTTGCGCAACACTGATATCTGCTTGCGCGGCTGTTCCACCCCTTTCCGAAGAATACTCGGTGAGTGTTACCGATATAGTCAAAAACATCCGATGTGAATTGTTCGACGCGGCACAGGACGTGGAGTTTGTGACGAAGCCGCGAGGATGGCTGGCCGCCATGGATTTAAGCCTGAAGGCGTTGGCGTTCGCTGAAGCCGGCATTGGGTTGAATGGCACGGTGCCAATGACGCCTGGCTCAGCCAAGCTTACCGCCGGCGCGGCGACATCGGGCAGCGCCGATCGCAAAGTAACATTTTCGTTCTCTGCTGATTTTACTGATCCGAAGACAATCCCGTGCGCCGGAGGTGCCGAAGATCGAAAAGGCAATCGCCTTCGCGGTGACCTCGGAATTAAGGAATGGCTCGCCAATCTCGAGAAAACAATGAAAGAGACCGGGTTCAAGCCGGACAAAGTAGGCTATATTCTTGAGTTTACACTCGTTCGCGGCGCAACCGGCGGTGTGGAGATATCAGCTGTCCCGGCCGGTCAATCTCTCATGGGAGGCTCGCTGACTTTTGGGCGCAAGCGCACCGACGTCCACACGCTGACAATCGCATACGTGGAGAAATCGCCGCCCCCGCCTCGGTCCAAGAAGCCAGGAAACAAGGCCACCCGCGCCCCTGTATCGACATCTGACCAGATCAGACTCCAGAACGAACTGAACAATCTGATCTTCCGCCAGACGGATCAGGTGCGCTAGCCGGCAGCGGAAGCAGGATAATATGTCCGACCGAATTCGGGAGCCGCGCCGCGACAGCCCTTCCAATCTCCCTCGCCCGCCCCTATATTCGCTTTGCCAGCTTGCTGGCTATGGCGATAAACTGCCGATGAAATAAGCCGTTCGGACCCGGGGGCGGTACCCGGCGCCTCCACCACAATCCGCCGCCAGATGGCGGATTTTGCTGGGGGCGAAATAGGATCGACGAAGGTGTAAAGATCGGACTTTTGCCCGGCATAGTACCACCGTCATCGGGCTAAACCTGTAGTTGCAAATGACAACTATGCGGAAGCACGTCTCGCAGCGTAAGCTGTGCGATAGCTTCAAATCAAGTCCTAGCGGTTCGCACTTCTAGGCGGGGTTCGGAGGTACCTGGCAACAGAAACCTCCACTTCTCTCGCCTTTGTGATCCCGTTTCGCGCCGTCGGCGCAACCGCCTTCGCTCGACATCGCCTGCTTTGCGCAAATGGCGTGTCAAAGCCGGTTTACGCAGCCACCAAGCTTGACTAAATCTAGCGCGAC
Organism: Mesorhizobium sp.; assembly: GCA_030698645.1. Lineage (GTDB taxonomy): Bacteria > Pseudomonadota > Alphaproteobacteria > Rhizobiales > Rhizobiaceae > Mesorhizobium_A. The sequence goes on along the minus strand of JAUYMV010000339.1, from coordinate 8,417 downwards.
ATTGACTCGAACCACCGGCGCCTCGATGGCTGAAGACCACATCCGCTACGACATCCTGGCGCAGGAAGCGCTGCGCGGAGTCATGCGCAAGGTGCTGATGGAAGTGCAGCGCACCGGCCTGCCCGGCAACCACCACTTCTTCATCACCTTCCTGACCGGCGCGCCGGGTGTCAGGGTGTCGAGCCGCCTGCGCGAGCGCTATCCCGAGCAGATGACCATCGTGCTCCAGTACCAGTACTGGGATCTGAAGGTGACCGAGGTCGGCTTCGAGGTCGGCCTGTCCTTCTCCGACGTGCCGGAAAAGCTGGAAGTCCCGTTCGCCGCCGTGCGCGGCTTCTACGATCCGTCGGTCAATTTCGAGCTCGAATTCGACGTCCGCACCGAAGAGGCCGCCGCCGGGGAAATCGCCGCCCTGCCCAAGCCGGAAATCGTCAAGTCGCGCTCCGACGCCGGGCCGAAGAAGGCCGAGCCGAAACCGCGCAAGAGCGAGCCGCGCACGCCCGAGACCAATGCCAAGGCCGAGGCCGACAGTTCCGCGAATACCGACGGCAAGAGCGCCGACGTCGTCTCCCTCGACGCCTTCCGCAAGAAATAGCGTGGCCGAGATCGTCAATCTGCGCCTCGCCCGCAAGCGCAAGGCACGCGAGGACGAAGCCGACCGCGCCGCGGCGAACCGCGCCCTGCACGGCCGCACCAAGGCTGAAAAGCGCGCCGACCGTGCCACCCGTGACCAGGCCGCCCGCTTCCTCGACGGTCACCGTCGCGCGCAGGACCCCTCCGTCGATCCGCTGCCTTCCGACCCGGCCTGAGCCCGATGAGCGTCGTCCGCAAGCGCTCCGTCTCGATCCGCGGCCACCGCACCAGCTTTTCGCTCGAGCCCGAGTTTTTCGCCGAGATCGAGGCGATCGCCGCCGCGCGCGGCCTGAGCCTCGCCGGCCTCGTCGCCGAGATCGACGCGGCGCGCCCGCGCGACGCCAACCTGTCCTCGGCGCTCAGGGTCTACGTCCTGCATCATATCAAGCAGCGGGCCGACGGCGGCTGATCCGGCCGCCCGTGCATCGCCGGGCCCGTGGCTGCCGGCCCCTACTGGGTTTCCAGCGAGCGGATCAGCCTGTCGAGCGTGAAGCCGCCCTTGTCCGCGGGTTGCGGCAGCGTGTTCGCCGGGGCGGGCTTTTCGGGCTGCGGCAGGGCGGGTTGCGCTTCGACCGAGCCCTGCGCCCTGCCGGCCGCGTCGATGACCTCCTGCGTCGCCTGCTTCTTGCGCGCGTCTTCCGCGGCTTTCTGCGCCGCCGCGGCCTCCGCCGCCGCTTTCGCCAGCGCGTCCGATTTCGCCTTGGCCTCCCGTTCGGCTTCCAGCCTGGCTTCGGTCTCGAGCCGGATGCGCTCCCGCTTGGCGGCCTCGGCCTTGGCAAGCTCGGCGGCCTTCGCTTCGGCCTCCGCCTTCGCCTTGGCTTCCGCCTCAAGGCGCAGTCGTTCTTCCTCGGCGGCCTTCTTCCGAGCCTCTTCCTCGGCGCGAAGGCGCTCCTCCTCCGCCCGGACGCGCTCCGCCTCGGCGCGCTCGCGCTCCGTCTGCAGCGCCGCGTAGTAGCGCACCTCGCGCCGCAGCCGCTGCTTTTCCAGCAGCAACGCCTGCATCGCCTCGACGCGCGCCTGCTCGATCTCCAGCGCGCGCTGCGTCAGGAACTGCGCCAGCGGCTGCGTGTCGAAGCGCCGCTCCACCGCGCCCGGCGCGCCTTCCAGCACGAAGCCGACCGACGGCTGCGACCCGACGAGCGCCTCCTCGCCGGGCGCAAAATCGATCTCTCCGTCGACACCCACCGTCCAGGCGCCGAGATCGGCGCGGATATCGGCCGTCACCGTCGCCTTTGGGCCGGAAAGCGTCACCGGCGGCGTGCGCAGCACGCCCGCCGCGACCGTGAAGGCGATGTCCGTGTCGCCGCCGGCAAACGACCCGGCGGCCGCGATGTCGGGCGCGAACGCCTCGACCGCGGCGGCGTCGATCTCGCGCCCCTTGGCGTCGGCGCGGCCGATGAACTGCGCCAGCGCGTCCGGATTGAGCCCGTCGATGATCAGTCCGCGAAGCGCCGCCGTCCCGGTGCCGGAGAGCGAGGCGACCATGCCGCCGGCCGACTTGCCGCTGGCGGTGAGGCTGGCCGAGATATCGCCCTTGCCCGCGACGCCTGAAACCGCCGGCAGCGCCGCCAGGTCGACGCCGCCGAGCGTCAGCTGTCCTGTGAAGATGCCGGTGCCGTCATTGTTCTTGAGGTCGAACAGGCCGCCGATCGTGCCGCCGTAGAGCGACGCCGACAGGCCACTGACCGCCAGACCCTCGCTGCCGAATTTCGCCTGCATGGCGGCGTCGCGCGCCAACACCCCGCTGGCCGTCGCCACCTGCTTCGCCGTGAGCGCCAGGTCGGCGGTGAACGGCGCCGTCACCTTCGGCGGAAACGGGCTGTCCGGCCAGACGCCCGCGCCGCCTTCGAACGCCCCGTCGCCGAGCACGAGCGCCGCGGCCAGGTCGAGCGGCAGCCAGTCGCTGGCCAGCTTGCCCGTCAAATGCGGCCGGCCGTCCTTGAGCACCGCCGCGACATCGCCCGACACCGCCACCCCGCCGAGCGACCCGGACATGTTTTCCAGCGCCAGCCGGCCATCCCGCCACGCCAGGTCGGCCGACAGGTCCGACGCCAGCCCGAGCCCCATGCCGGGCAGGGTGACGCCGGTGGTCGTCAGCCACGGCTCGATGTCGGCGCCGGCGAGCCTCGCCCGCCCTTCCGCAGTCGCCCCGTCCTCGCCGAGGCCAAGCGTTCCGTCGAAGCGAAGCTCCGCCGTCTCGCCCTCGAGCAGGAAATTCGTCGTCATGCCGCCCTTCGGCGCGCCGCGTAGCGTCAATTCCGTCGTGCCGCCGCCCGCCACCCCGAACGGCAGCGCCGGCGCGCCATAGAGCGCGAACAGCGCGCCGGCGTCGTCGTTCTCCGCCGCAAGGCTCAGGTCGATCCGGTCCGGCTCGACCGGTGTGCCGGCGCCGGAATAGCCGAGCGAGAATTTCGTTCCGCCGGACGTGCCGCTGGCGCTGACCGCGAAGCCGGGCTTGCCCTGGTCGAGCCCGGCGCTGCCGACGAGATCTATGCGCGCCTCCTCGCCGAAGCCCGGAAAGGCAGCGGCGCGGTCGGCCAGCCCGACCGCCAGCCGGTTGTCCGGAAACCGCTCGCCTAGCACGGCGAAGAGCGGCGCCAGGTCGCCCGACAGGATCGACGCGTCGAGGTTCCCCGAAGGGCTCTCCGGAAAGCCGGTGATGGCGCCCGTCGCGCTGACATTGGCGCCGGCGAGATCCGACAGCGTCAGCCGGTCGATGTCGAGCCGGCCGTCCTTCAGCCGCAGCGCCGTGTCGACCTTGCCCGCCGTCAGCCCGGCGACCGTGACCGGGCCGGCGGTCAGTTCCAGGTCGAGGTCGCGGCCGGTCAGCCGGCTCGCGCCCTTCTCGCTGACGAAGAGCGAGGCGAATGCAGCCAGACCTTCGAGGTCGAGGCCGCCGCCATCCAGCTTCAGCAGGATCGCCGCCTTGGCGTCGGCCGGCGTCAGGTGGTCGAGCTGGCCGCGGAATTTCGCCCCGCCGAGCATCAGTTCGAGGTCGCGAAACACCTGCCGCGCGCTCGATAGCTCGACCTTCGCCGAAAAACCCGCGGCCGGCAGCCGGCGGATCGACTCGTCCACCTCGCGCGACAGCCAGGCGGCGAAGCCCGACGGCTGGCCGACGGCCAGCACCAGGTCGCCGGTGAACGTCGCGTCGTCGTCCGTCGCCGACACGAAGCCGCTCGCCTCGAGCGTCGTGCGGCCGGGCATGCTGGCGGCGAACGTATCGACCGTCCAGCCGCCTTCCGCCGGTTCCGCCGACAGCCGCACGTCGCGGAACGTCGTGTCGCCGGCGACGACGGCCGGCAGGCTGACCTCGACGGTGCCCGGAATCGCCGGCTTCGGCAGCGCGATGACGAAATCCTTGATCGCCGCGACCCGCTGCTCGAAGGTCAGGCCGGGCGCCGATCCGTCCTCGGTGAGCGCGTCGTCGAAGCGGAACTGCGCGCCGGTCGCGGTCACCTGGAAGCGCGGCTCGCCGCCGAGATCGATGTCGGCCGTGCCGTCCGCCGTGTAGGGATCGTCGAGCGGCCCGGTCTCCAGGCGGAACTCGGTCAGCGCGAGCCGCCGGTGATCGATCTCGAACCGGCCGTTGATCCGGTAGTCGGGCACCGCCTTGACGGTCCTGCCCGCATCCAACCCGAAGGTCGCGCCGTCCGAACCGCGCAGCTGCGTCTTCGGCTCGTCGTTCGCCGCCACCTTGAAGGCGCCGGAATAGCCGGCCGAACCGTCGCGGATCTGCGCCTCGCCGTCGGCCTCGATGGTGAACGGATAGCGCTGCGGCGCGGCGCGCAGGCGTAGCCGCATCGCGCCGCTGCCGTCGGCCTTGCCGGTCGAGGCGTCGAGCGCCGTCAAAATGCCGTCGAAGCGCATCGACCCGTCGAGCCGCCACGGCCCGGCCAGCGTCGCCGCCGAGACGGCCGCGTTGATCTCCGTGATGGCGTGCGTGCGCCCGCTCGCCGCGTGCACGATGCTGACCGCGCCCTCGGTGATCGTCAGCTTCTCGAGCGTGACGTGGTTCGGGTCGAACGGAGAGGCCGGCCGCACCGCCCAGTCGACCTCGCCGTCATTGCCGATCCTGATGGTCGCCTTCGGCCGCACCAGCCGCATGTCGAAGATCAGCACCTCGCCGCGCAGGAACGGCGCAAGTTCGGCATCCATCGAAAAGGTCTCGACCGTCATCGCCGGCGCATCGCCGCCGGCGGCGACGCGCACGTCGCTGAACGTCACCGAGGGAAACGGCAGCAGGCGCGCCCAGGCGTCGCCCGCCACCTTGACCTCGCGGCCGAGCACGCGGCTTGCCTCGCGCTCGAAATCCGCCCGGTAGTTCGTCCAGTCGACGAAGAACGGCCCGACCAGCGCCACGGTGAGCGCCAGCACGATCAGGCCGCCGATGATGACAAAGAGCCGCGCCAGAATCTGTCTCCCGCCAGGGTGTCGTCTGGTTGTGGTAGTCTACGCCGGGCAGCGTGTCGATAAAATGGCGTCCGCCTGCGCGCCGGTTATCCGGCCGGCAGGATCTTTCCCGGGTTGAATATGTTCTGCGGGTCGAGCGCGCGCTTGATCGCGCGCATGACCTCGACGCCGCCGCCATGTTCGAGCTCCATGAATCCGACCTTGCCCTGGCCGATGCCGTGCTCTCCGGTGCACGTGCCCTCCATGCGTATGGCGCGCTCGTTCAGCCGCGCGACGAACACTTCCGTCTGCGCGATCTCGGCGGGCACGTCCGGGTCGAGCAGGACCAGGACATGGAAATTGCCGTCGCCGGCGTGGCCGATGATCGGCGCGATCAGTCCCATCTCGGCGATGTCGGCCTCGGTCTCGGCGATGCATTCGGCGAGCCTCGAGATCGGCACGCAGACGTCGGTCGACAGGCCCTGCGCGCCCGGCCTGATCGTCTGCGAGGCCCAGTAGGCGTCGTGGCGCGCCTTCCAGAGCTTGGCGCGCTCTTCCGGAACGCTGGTCCAGAGAAACGGTCCGCCGCCATACTCCGCCGTGATCTCGCCGAACAGTTCCGCCTGTTCCGCGACGCCCGCGTCGCTGCCGTGGAATTCGACGAACAGGCACGGGCTTTCCGGATAGTCGAGCTTGGAATAGGCGATCATCGCCTTCATCTGCAGCTCGTTGACGACCTCGATGCGCGCCACCGGAATGCCCGACTGGATCGTCGCGATGACCGCCTGGCAGGCGGTCTCGACCGACGGGAACGGGCACACGCCGCCCGAGATCGCCTGCGGTATGCCCTGCAGCTTGACGGTCAGCGAGGTGATGATGCCGAGCGTGCCTTCCGAGCCGACGATCAGCCGCGTCAGGTCGTAGCCGGCCGAGGTCTTCTTGGCGCGCCCCGCCGTCGTGATCGAGCGTCCGTCGGCCATCACCGCGGTCAGCGAGACGACATTGTCGCGCATCGTGCCGTAGCGCACCGCGTTGGTGCCGGACGCGCGCGTCGCCGCCATGCCGCCGAGCGTCGCGTTGGCGCCGGGGTCGATCGGGAAGAACAGGCCGGTGTCACGCAGATAGGTGTTCAACTCGACGCGCGTGATGCCCGGCTCCACCGTGCAGTCGAGATCCTCGGCATGCACGGCAAGCACGCGGTTCATGCGCGACGTGTCGAGCGAGATGCCGCCGCCGGGCGCATTGACGTGGCCTTCGAGCGATGAGCCGATACCGAAGGGAATGATCGGCACGCGGTGCTCGGCGCACACCTTGACGATGTCCTCGACTTCGGCCGCGCTTTCGGGAAACACCACCGCATCGGGAAGCTGCGCCGGGATGTAGGTCGTGGTGTGACTGTGCACGCGCCGCACGTCGGCATTCGTCTGGAAACGCTCGCCGAAGCGTTGCTTCAGGATGCCGAGCGCGGCGGCGATGCCTGCTTCGTTGCGCTCCACGGTGACGAGATCGGCCAGCGCCATCGTTTCCTCCCGGTCTGGACCGCTTCCGGCCCTTTCTGATCGTCTATTGGACCGCTAGTCTGCAAATCGCAACGGCATCCCGATCCGCCGCCTGTCGCGAATTCCCATTTCACCTTCCGGAGATGTCCCATGACCCTAGCCGCGCCATTCGTCTCGAACGCCATGGAAATCGAAAAGGAATGGATCGACTATAACGGCCATCTCAACATGGCCTACTACAATGTGCTGTTCGACCGCTGCGCCGACGGCGCCTTCGAAGTCATGGGCATGGGGCCGACCTATGCGAAGGACCGCCGGCTGACCATCTACACCGCCGAGGTCCATGTCTTCTACGTCCGGGAACTGCATCTGGGCGACCGGGTGACCGCCACCTTCCAGCTTCTCGACCACGACGAAAAGCGCCTGCGCTCCTACCAGGAGATCCACCATGTCGATGGCTGGCTCGCCGCCACGTCGGAGGCGCTGACCCTGCACATCGACATGTCGGGGCCGAAGGTCGCCGCCTTCCCGCCGGACATCATGGCCAAGGTCGAGGCGATGCGCGCCGCCCATGCCGGCCTGCCGATGCCGGAGCGCGCCGGCCGCTCGATCGGAATCAGGCGCAAGGGCGCGTGAGGGCGTCAGCCGGGCGACAGCCAGTCCTCGACGCGCAGGCCCGGCACGCGGGAAAACTCGCGGGCGTTGTTGGTGGCCACGGTGAAGCCGCGTGCCAGCGCCTGCCCGGCGATCAGAGTATCGAGCGGTCCGATCGGTTTGCCCTGGCTTTCGAGCAGCGCGCGGAGCGATGCGGCGCTTTCGGCGTCTTCGCGTGAAAAATCGATGACCTGCATGCGGTCGATCATGCGATTCAGGGCCTCGACGGCCTTGTCACGGTCGCGGCTTTTGACGGCGCCCGTGAAAAGCTCGAAATAGACGATTGAGGATATGACGACGTTTGCAGTGTCGTGCCGCTCCAGCCTGCGGCGGGCGACCGGATCCTTGCCCCGGATGATCGCTATGCAGACGTTCGTGTCGAGGCTCGTCGTCAACGCGGCTTGTCCGAGCCGCTGCCGCCCGGATCACCATCTTCGGTCAGGCTGACATCCCGGTCGAATCCCGACGGCTGTTCGCGGTCCGGAAATTCGCCGGCCAGAAGCTCGTCGATCTTTGCGAACGTCTTTTTCCAGCTATCGTGGGGCACGATCGGGCGCAGGCGCAGGTCCCTGCCGTCGCGCCAAATCTCGACCTCCGCCGAATCCAGCCGAAACTGCTTCGGCAGCCGCACCGCCTGGCTCCCCCCGGTCGTGAACACTTTCGCCCGCGCGCGCATCGCCCAATCCTCGTTTGTAGGTACGAAACCGTATATACTTTCCGTGCGCCCGCATCAAGTTGCGGCGTCAATCTCGCTGTGCAGCGACTCGCCGCAGCGCCTTGTTTCGCAAGCCGAATTGCCGGCTGATGCCATCGTACACGACCTTGTGACGAACCGTAAAACTGAACCTTTTCCGTGCCTTGCCGTTATCAGCCCGACAAAGAGGATGGAAAGAGGGTTATCATGGATGTGAAAGCGGAGATCGCGCCAAGCGAAGCCTGGCACATGACCGACATGCTGCACGCGGAGCATGGCAAGGGCGACCCGTTCGCCGCCGCGATCCGCGCAACGCGCATGTCGATGATCGTCACCGATCCGCGCAAGGCCGACAATCCGATCGTCTTCGCCAACGACGCCTTCCTGCGCCTGACCGGCTATCGTCGCGACGAGGTGATGGGCCGCAACTGCCGCTTCCTGCAGGGACACGACACGGACCAGCATGCCGTCGACCAGATCCGCGCCGCCATCGAGGCGCGCAGCGATATCAACGTCGACATCCTGAACTACACCAAGGCCGGGCA
>JAUYMV010000332.1 GCA_030698645.1 Mesorhizobium sp. | reverse complement strand
CGGAATCGGTTCGGCCTCGGGCGCAATCGCGACGCGATAGATGCCGTTGGCCGTGGGCTTTGAGCGCGACAGGTCGAGATCGTCCGGCGGCGCCATCCAGACGGACATGAACAGGAAGGCAAGGACAGGCAGCGCCAGAAGCACCACCACGATCAATGCGACGCGGACTGGCTTGCTCATCATTCGAACGCTCCATTCATTGGCATGCCGGCAATTCCCCGCCCGATTTGGGCCGCTTGCCGCTCATCATGCAAGTCGTATACGTCTTCCAGCAGCTGGAAGGTCAAGCGCCTCTAGAATTTTCCCGCTTCATGTCGCCAGATCGCCTTTCGCCGTGTAGAGCGGTGTTTTGGATGGGGCATCGATCAATGGCTCACAGGGGCGTCGCGGCCGTCGGCGAGTGCATGCTGGAACTGTCCGCGCAGGACGGCGACAGCTGGCGGCTCGGCATTGCCGGCGACACGTTCAACACGTTGTGGGCGATCCGCGCCCTGATCGGTCCGTCGGCCCCGGCCGACTATGTCTCCGCCTTCGGGGACGATCCCTTTTCCGCGCGGCAGATCGGCTTCTTCCGCGACCACGACATCGGCATCGCCGCGAGCCCCGTCATCGCAGGCGCGCGCCCCGGACTTTACGCGATCACGCTGACCGGCGCCGAGCGCTCCTTTACCTATTGGCGCAGCGACGCGGCCGCGCGACGGCTTGCGAACGATCCGGCGCTCCTGCGCAAAAGCCTTGAAAACCGGTCGCTTGTCTACTTTTCCGGAATCACGCTGGCAATTCTCGAAGACGATGCACGCGGCGCCCTGTTGGCCGAGATCGCACGCGCACGGGCGAATGGCAGCCGCATCGCCTTCGACCCCAACTACCGCCCACGCCTGTGGGCGACGCCGGAGGAAGCCAGGGCGGCAATCGACAAGGCGCTGGCGGTAACCGACATCGCGCTGCCGACCTTCCCGGACGAGGAAATGCTCCATGGCGACGCCGCGCCGGACGTGACCGCCGCGCGAATTCAAGGCGCTGGCGTTGCCGAGATCGTCGTCAAGAACGGCGCCGAGCCGGCTTTGGTGGTCGAAGACGGAACCCGCCAGTCCGTCGCCGCCATCCACGTCGCCCATCCGCTCGACACCACCGGCGCCGGCGACAGCTTCAACGGCGGCTATCTCGCCGCGCGTCTCGCCGGGCACTCCCCCACCGAGGCCGCGCGCCGGGCGCACCGTGTCGCGGCCGCGGTCGTGCAGGTGCGCGGCGCGCTCGCCCCGTTCGATACGCTGCGGGATGCCTTCGGCTGATCCGTCAGACCGTCTTCTTGCCGGTGAATCGCCGTTTCAGCCGCTCGAAACCGAGGAACAGGCCGCCGATCCCGTTCGGGCCGTAGGGCTCGTAGGCCTGCAGGCGGGTGATCAGCCCGTCCTTCGTCTCGACGATGAAGACCTGCGGAAACGACAGCGCCTGGCCCGTGTTCAGGACATGATTGGTGTCTATCTCGAACGCACCGGACTGGCCGTCCTCGGATCCGAAGAAATGCACCGTCCTGAAGCCGAACTGCTTCATTACCGACAGGCCCCAGTCGAGACCCTCGGCGATTTCCGCCAGGCCCTGCATGCGCGGCTGCGGATAATGCGGATCGAAGAGCAATGCGTCCGGAGCAAAAGCGGCGAGCGCCGCGGCTTTGTCGCGCGCCTCCAGCGCCCGGAATGTCCGTTCCAAAATGTCGCGCGCCTGTGCCATCGGCAATCCCCCGCGGCCCCTCGCCGCCAGCGCAGGCTAGACGCGTTCCGCTTGGGAATAAAGCGGTCAGCCGTGCCGGAAACGATACTCGGTCACGTGGCGGTAGCGGTCGCCGGGCCACAGGACGGCTTGCGGAAAGTATGACCGGTTGGGCGAATCCGGCCAGGCCTGCGCTTCGAGGCAGAAGCCGGCATGCGCCCCGTATTTGCGGCCGCCGAGGCCCGGCGCATCACGCGCGACCTTGTGGCCGGCGTAGAACTGGACGCCGGGCTCCGTGGTCCACATCTCCATCTCGACGCCGGATGACGCGCCTTGCGCCCACGCCGCCTGTTTCAACGGCCCGCGCTGCGCGCCCAGGCAGAAATTGTGATCGTAGACGATCTGCTCGCCATCCTGCCGCAGCCGGATCGGCCGCGCCAGCAGGAAGTCGAACGCCGTGCCCTCGACCGGCTGCACGACGCCGGTCGGGATCAGTTCGTCATCGACCGGCAGGTAGGCGCCGGCCGCCAGCATCAGCCGATGGTCGAGGATACTGTCCGCGCCGCCGCTGTCGAGATTGAAATAGGAATGGTTGGTCAGGTTGCAAAGCGTCGGCTGGTCCGAAGTCGCGCTGAGTTCGATCGACAGCGTGCCCGGCAGCTTCAGGCGGTAGGTGCATGTGATCTCCAGATTGCCGGGAAACCCCATGAAGCCATCGGGATCGTGAAGGGTCAGCGTGACGAAATCGGCGCCCGCCTCGCCCAGCGTCCAGACGCGCTTGCCGGTGCTCTTCGCGCCGCCATGCAGCGTGTGCTTGCCGAGGAAGTTCGTGTCGGCCTGGTAGCGGTGGCCGTCGATGGTGAAACGTCCGCCGGCAATGCGGTTGGCGTAGCGGCCGGCGATGGCGCCGAAATAGGGCGACGACGCCGGATAATCGTCGAAATTGTCGAAGCCGAGGACGAGTGGCGCGTCGTGACCGTCGAGGCGCAGATCCTGGATCGCCGCGCCCCATTCCATGATCCTGGCCGTCAGTCCGCCGCCGCGGATCTCGTGGCGATGGACCGGCTCGCCTTCCGCCGTCGTGCCGAAAAGCGTGCCGGTCATCGAAGCCTCTAGCTCAATCCGCCGATGCAGACATATTTCGTGTCGAGATAGTCATCGATGCCCTGATGTCCGCCTTCGCGGCCGAGGCCCGATTCCTTGACGCCGCCGAACGGCGCCTCGACGGTGGTGATCAGGCCTTCGTTGATGCCGACCATGCCGTATTTCAGCCCTTCCATGACGCGGAAGGCGCGGGTGAGACTGCCCGTATAGGCATAGCTGGCGAGGCCGAATTCGGTGTCATTGGCGAGCGCGATGCCCTCTTCCTCGGTCTTGAAGCGGAAGATCGGCGCGACGGGCCCGAAGATCTCTTCCTGCATGAAGCGCATCTTCGGCGTCGCGCCGGAAATCACCGTCGGCTGGAAGAACGAGCCGCCGAGCGCATGCCGCGCGCCGCCGGTGACGACCTTGCCGCCCTTGGACGTGGCATCCGCGATCAGTTCCTCGACCTTCTCCACGGCCTTGCCGTCGATCAGCGGACCCTGCTGGGTTCCGGCGTCGAGGCCATTGCCGATCTTGAGCTTCTCCGTCGCAGCAACGAGCTTCTCGACGAACTGGTCATAAACCCCGTCCTGCACGAAGAAGCGGTTGGTGCAGACGCAGGTCTGTCCGGAGTTGCGGTATTTGGCGACCATCGCGCCTTCGACCGCGCGGTCGATGTCGGCGTCGTCGAAGACGAGGAACGGCGCGTTGCCGCCGAGCTCCATCGACACCTTCTTCACCGTGGCGGCGCATTTCTGCATCAGGATCTTGCCGATTTCGGTCGAGCCGGTGAAGGTGAGCTTGCGCACCAGCGGATTGGCGCAGATCTCGTCGCCGATCTCGGAGGCAGCACCCGTCACGATGTTGACGACGCCCTTCGGGAAGCCGGCCTCCTCGCACAGCGCGCCCCAGGCAAGGCCCGAATAGGGCGTCTGCGAGGCGGGCTTGACGACGACGGTGCAGCCGGCGGCGAGCGCCGGTCCGATCTTGCGGGCAAGCATCGAGGACGGGAAGTTCCACGGCGTGATCGCCGCGATGACGCCGACCGGCTCCTTGGTGACCAGGATGCGGCGGTCGGCCCACGGCGAAGGAACCGTGTCGCCATAGGTGCGGCGGCCTTCCTCGGCGAACCAGAGTATGTAGGCAGCCGAAATGCCGACCTCGCCCTTGGCCTCGGCCAGCGACTTGCCCTGCTCCATGGTGAGCAGCTCGGCCAGCGCGTCCTGGTTTTCCAGGATCAGGTCGTGCAGCTTGCGCAACAGCTTGGCGCGGTCATTGGCAGTCGTCTTCTTCCACGACAGGAACGCGGTCTGGGCCGCCTCGATGGCGCGGCGCGTCTCCGCCTTGCCTGATTTCGGCACGGTGCCGATCTTCAGCGTCGTCGCCGGATTCGTGACGTCGATCGTCGCGCCCGAATCGGCCTGGACCCATTCGCCGCCGATGAGGTTTGCCTGACGCATGTAGTGGCTGGTCTTCTGGAGCATGTCTTCGCCTCACGTCCGCCGTTCAGCCGGCGGCTATTCGCCTGATGTCATCGACAAGCGCGGTATCGATCGGGATGCCGTCGCGCCGCATGGATTCGCGGATCTGGTGGCGCCTCTGGCCCGGCACCCGCGCGCCGTCGGATTCGACGATGGCCTCAGCCATCTCCGAAAACCGTGCGATGGCTCTTACCCCACCGAAGGCCTCGGGATCAATCGCAATGATCGTCTGGCCGGTTCCAGGCGGCGCGCCATCGGCATCGAAGAACGACGTCTGCTCGTAGCCGAAATTGGCCCCGGTGAGCCCGGCCGCGAGCAGCTCGACCATCAGGGCTAGCGCCGTCCCCTTGGCGTCGCCGAGCGGGATCATCGTACCGGCGAGTGCCGCCTTCGCATCCGTCGTCGGATTTCCGTCGGGATCGAGCGCCCAACCCGGCGGGATGGCGTCGCCCTTCTGGGCGGCGGCCATGATCTTGCCGCGCGCCACCTTGGACAGCGACACGTCGACCACGATCGGCGACCCGTCTTCGATAGGGCAGGCAAAGGCGATCGGGTCGGTGCCGTAAAGCGGCCTGCGCCCGCCCCAGGGCGCCATGGCGGCCGGCGCGTTGGCGAAGAGCAGCCCAACCAGGCCCTTGTCGGCGAGCGCCTCGACGGTCAGGCCGGCGACACCGGCATGATGCGAACGGAAAATGCCGGCGATCGCGATGCCCTGTTCTGGCGCCATCCGGCCGAGTTCCAGGACCGCCAGGTCGAGTGCGGGATAGGCAAAGCCGTGGCCCGCATCGACATGCAGCGCGGCGGGGCGCGTGCGCACGGCGCGCGGCACGGCGTGGCCATCGACTTTGCGTGCAAGCGCCTGCGCGGCATAGGCGGCAACCCGGCGCAGGCCGTGCCCGCCCTGGCCGACCAATTCCGCGCCGACCAGCGCCGCGGCGACCGCATGCGCATTGTCGGTCGAGGTGTCGGACGACGTCAGAGCGGCGGCAACGAGCGCGTGCGCCTCCGCCACGTCGAGCAGGGTCTGCGGCATCACAGCTTCTCCAGATGCGCGAGCACCGTGTCGGCGATCAGTTCGGAGACGCGGACGTTCGATTCCTCGGTGACACCCGCAATGTGCGGCGTCAGCAGCAGATTCGGGATGGCCGCGAACTTCGCGCCGGCCTCCGCCGTCAGCGGCTCGGCCTCGAAGACGTCGAGCGCCGCGCCGCCGAGGCGCCCTGCCCGCAAGGCGTCCGCGAGCGCTGCCTCGTCGACGACTCCGCCGCGGGAAGCATTGACCAGGATCGCGCCGGGCTTCATCGCCGCAAGCTGCGCCGCGCCGATCATGTTGCGCGTCTGGTCGGTCAGCGGCACATGCAGGCTGACGACGTCGGCGAGGTCGAGCACGCCATCGAGCGAGACGTTGCGCGCCAGCTGCCAGGCAGGGTGGCCGACGTCGAGCAGCGGATCGTAGGCGACGATCGACATGCCGAGCGCGTTGGCGCGCCAGGCGACTTCGCGCGCGATGGCGCCGAAGCCGACCAGCCCCATCGTCCGGCCGGCCATCTCGCGGCCGATCAACGCCTGGCGCGGCCATGTGCCGGACGCGACCGCGGCCGAGGACAGCCATGCCCCGCGCAACAGCATGAGGGATGCCGTGATGACATATTCGGCAACGGAGAGGTCGTTCGCGCCCGTCGCGGGATAGACGGCAATGCCGTTCGCCCGGCAGGCCGCGACGTCGATATTGTCGAGTCCGACGCCGAGACGACCGACGCAGCGCAGTCGCGGCGCCGCGTCGAGCAGCACCCCGCGCACCTGCGTGCGGTTGCGCACGACCAGCGCGCGGGCCGATGCCATCAGGCCGAGCAGTTCGTCCGGACGGTCGACGAGGCCCGGATCGTAGACGGTGCCGTGCCGGGCCTGCAGCCGCGCGACGGCCACCTCGTCCATGAATTCGGTGATGATGATCTCGGGCATGTCAGTCCGGCCTCCCCGCCGGTTCGGTCGTCCGCACCAAGGCTCCACCTCGCATCGTGGTCGGAAATCCGCTATAATTGCGACGATCGCAAGCATGCGAGGCGGAGCGGATGACACGCGACGAGATCATCGAGAAACTGCGGGCCATGGAGCCCGATCTGCGCGCGCGCGGCATCACGCGCATGCAGATGTTCGGCTCGCGCGCCCGCGGCGACGAGCGTCCGGACAGCGATCTGGATCTGCTGATCGACCTCGATCCGACAAGGCGGCTATCCCTGTTCGATGTCTCGGGCATGCGCCTCGAGGTGACCGACAGGCTCGGCATCGACGCGAACATGATCGAAGGCCGCAACCTGCAGGAGCGGTTTCGCAGGCGTATCCAGCCTGACCTGGTCACGGTCTTTGCTTGAGCCGCGCCGAGATCGACCGGCTGTATGACATCATGGCCGCGATCGACGCGGCGGACAGGTCTGTCGGCGGCCTGACGTTCGATGACTTCGCTAAATCCGAAACGCTCTTCGCTGCGCTCTGCTATTTCGTCATGGTGATCAGCGAAGCATCCAGGCATATCTCCGACGAGCGCAAGGCGGCCTATCCCGATCTTCCATGGCGGCAGATCGCCGATACCAGCAACCTCATCCGCCACGTCTACTTCAAGATCGACGCGGAACGGCTCTGGAATATCTACGAGCAGCACCTGCCGCGCCTCCGCCCTGTCGTCGTCGACATGATCGCGAAAATCCCGCCGGATCAGCAGTAGCCGTCTCACGCGCTGCGATAGAGCTTGGTCATCGAGAATTCGCGATGGCCGAGCGCTTCGGCCGCGGTGTTGCGGCCGTTCGCGGTGCGGACGATCATGTCGATCAGGGCGTCGCCGGCGGCGTCGATCGTCATCTCGCGGCGCAGGATGCCGGACACGTCGACGTCGACATGCTCGCCCATGGTGCGGATGGTGCGCGGGTTGGCCGAGATCTTGATCACCGGCACGATCGGATTGCCGACGACGTTTCCCTGTCCCGTCGGGAAGGTGTGCACGACATAGCCGCCCGCCGCCATCAGCGTGACGCACTCCGCCGCGGCCGACGACGAATCCATGAAATAGAGGCCCCTGCCCGATTTCGGCGTCTCGGCCGGCTCCAGGATGTCGATGTATTTCGACGTGCGGCCGATCTTTTCGAGATTGCCGAGCGCCTTTTCCTCGATGGTGGTCAGGCCGCCCTCGATATTGCCCTTGGTCGGCTGGCTCTCCGACAGGTC
>JAUYMV010000325.1 GCA_030698645.1 Mesorhizobium sp. | reverse complement strand
GCGCCAGCGTGACGACGAACTTGAACAGGAAGCGCGGCGTTACGGCCGCCGCCGCGATGTCCGGCCGCGGGCCGATCAGCACGGCAAACAGCACGTAGGCGAACACGATCGCGGCGAGCCCGGCGCCGGCCAGCACGGCTGCCGGCGAGGGCGCCTTCGCCTTCGCGTCTCTTCCCAGGGCCACGATCAGGTCGCGCGTTTCCATTCACTGCCTTCCGAACCGTTTGGCGATGGCGCCGAGCCCCCGGTGCAGGGCGACGCGCACCGCCGTCTCGCTCATGCCGAGCGCCGCCGCCGTTTCGCCGATCGAGCGGCCCTCGACCGAGATCGATGACACCACGTCGCGCTGTCCCGGCGCCAGCGCTTCGAGGGCGCGGTCGATGTCGCGCGCGGCCGCCGTCGCGTCCTGCTCCGGCTCGGCCAGGATCTCGGCGAAGCCCGAAATGTCGACTTCGATGCGCCGGCCGCGCCGGCGGAACGCGTCCACCAGCTTGAAGCGCGCGATGGCGAACACCCAGGGCAGCACCGCCGCGTCCTCGCGCCATGTATGACGCTTCAAATGAATGGCAAGCAGCGTTTCCTGGACGACATCCTCCGGGTCGATTCCGCCATGCGCGATCCTGCGGCGGGCGAAGCCGCGCACCAGCGCCGCGATCTCGGCCAGGAACGCCGCATAGGCCTTCTCGTCGCCGGCGATCGCCGCGCGCAACGCACCGGCCAGTTCGGCTTCCCGCCCGCCCGTCACCCGCTTCTCCCTGTTCGCTTACGCCGCGGCGATTGTTACGCGCCTTGACAAAAATGGTCGAGGGCATGGCGCGGCGCAGGCTCACGAAAGCGTGTCTGGCCGTGATGTAACGAAGCCGGCGCGACCGGCGAAATGCTGTCCGGAAGTGCATGAAGCGCTTCGCAACGATCCTGACAGGAGACGACCATGAACCGCCAGACACTCGCCTTCGCCCTCGCCGGCTCGCTCGCCACCGCGCTCGCCAGCGCCGCGCTCGCCGGCCCGCTGCCCGCCGAAAAGATGGTCGGCATGGAGAAATGCTACGGCATCTCGCTTGCCGGCCAGAACGACTGCGCCGCAGGCGCCGGCACGACCTGCGCCGGCACTTCGACGATGGACTACCAGGGCAACGCCTGGAAGGCGGTCCCCGCCGGCACCTGCGCCACGATGGACGTCAACGGCCACAAGGGCATGCTCGAGCCGATGAAGGGCTGATCCCGCCCCGGAAGGCCCGGCCTCCGGGCCTTCCACTCAACCAAAACGCGTAGGCAGGCCCATGGCAACCGCAGTGACGACCGCCCCGACACCCGACACGACACATCGAACCGCGTCGCTGCCCGTCCGCGCCGGCCTCGGGCTGAAGCCCGAACATGTCCACGAAATCCTCGACACCCGTCCTGACATCGGCTTCTTCGAGGTGCATGCCGAGAACTACATGGGCGACGGCGGCGCGCCGCACCGGGCGCTCGCCGAAATCGTCTCGCGCTATCCGCTGTCGCTGCACGGCGTCGGCCTGTCGATCGGCGCGGCGCGGCCGCTCGACCCCGGCCATCTCGCGCGGCTCCGCCGCCTGATCGAACGCTACCGCCCGCAATCCTTCTCCGAGCACCTCGCCTGGTCGACGCACGACACGGGCTTCCTCAACGATCTGATGCCGCTGCCCTACACGCAGGAGACGCTGGCGCGGGTGGCGCGCCATGTCGACGAGGTGCAGCAGGCGACCGGCTGCCGCATGCTGCTGGAGAATCCGTCGACCTATGTGCTGTTCGAGGACAGCACGATCGACGAGATCGATTTTCTCGACGCGGTCGCCGAGCGGAGCGGCTGCGGCCTGTTGCTCGACGTCAACAACGTCATGGTGTCGGCGGTCAACCACCGGCTCGACCCGTTCGCCTATATCGACCGCTTCCCGCTCGACCGGGTCGGCGAGATCCATCTGGCCGGCTATGACGAGACCGTCGACGGCGCCGGCGACCGGCTGCTGATCGATGCGCACGGCTCGGCGGTGCGCGCCGACGTGTTCGACCTCTATCTGCACACGATCGGCCGCTCCGGCCCGCTGCCGACGCTGGTCGAATGGGACAATGACGTGCCGTCGCTCGCCGTGCTGCTGGCCGAGGCCAACCGCGTCGATGCCGCGCTCGCCGACGAGTCGGCGCGGCGCGGGGCGCCCCTTAGGCTGCGGGCCTGAACGATGAACCTCGCCGTGAACTCCACCATGAGCCCCGCGCAAGATCACGCGACGCGCGAGGCGGCCTTCGCCGCCGCCCTCCTCGATCCGGCGCTGCCGATGCCGGCCGGCTTGACCACGGCGCGCGGCCGTCCCGACCCGCTCCGCTTCGCCGTCTACCGCAACAATGTCGCGGTCGGCCTGATCCGGGCGCTGGAGGCGCGCTTTCCGGTCGTCGAGAAGCTGGTGGGGGCGGATTTCTTCAAGGCGATGGCGCGCGCCTTCATCAGAACCGAACAGCCCGCGACGCCGCTGATCTTTGCCTATGGCGACGGCTTCGCGGATTTCATAGCCGGCTTCCAGCCGGCCGCGAGCGTGCCCTATCTCGCCGACGTCGCCCGCCTGGAGGCGCTGTGGACGCGCGCCTATCATGCCGCCGACAGGGCTCCGCTCGGCATAGCGGCGCTGGCGGCGGTCGCGCCGGAAGAGCTGGCCTTGCTCCGGCTCGTGGCGCACCCGGCCGCCGCATTGGTGCGGTCGGCCTTTCCCGTCGGTAGTATCTGGCAGGCGCATCAGGGCGACACGGTCGCGACGCCAGCCTCCGTGGCGGCGGAGACCGTGCTGGTCGCGCGGCCGGATCTCGCGGTGACGGTCACGGTCCTGCCGCAAGAGGACGCCGCTTTCGCGGCGACGCTTCTGGCTGGCGCGACCGTCGGCGACGCGGCCGAGGCCGCGCTCGAAGCCAACCCCGCTTTCGACTTCGGGCCGGCGATCGTCGGGCTGTTCGCGCTTGGCGCATTCACCGCACTCGAGACACCAGATGGAGCATCCGATGACTGATTCGAGCACGTCCGCCGCGCCGGCCGGAAGCGGATTCTTCGGCGTCGTCAGGCGCGGCGAGGCGCTGATCGCCTCCATTCCCGAGGCGCTCTCGCTGCTGGCGCTGCGCATCGCGCTCGCGGTGCCGTTCTACAAGTCCGGGCTGACCAAATGGGACGGGTTCCTGACGCTCTCGAACGGCGCGCGCTATCTCTTCACCCAGGAGTTCCGCCTGCACATCTTCGGCGCTCAATATGCCTATCCGGCGCCGATCCTAATGGCGACGCTGTCGGGCATCGCCGAGATCGTGCTGCCGGTCCTGCTGGTGCTGGGCCTGTTCACGCGCTTTGCCGCGGTCGCGCTGCTTGGCATGATCGCGGTCATCCAGCTCACCGTGCCGGAGGGCTGGGCCAATTTCCATCTGCCCTGGGCGGCGATGGCACTGGCGCTCGCCGTCTACGGCGGCGGGCAGCTTTCGCTCGACCGACTGATCGGGCTCGGCACCAGGAAAGACTGAGCCAGGCCGCCGCCAGCGCCTATTCCGCCGCGAGCAACACCGGCCGCGAACGGACCGCGGCCTTCGCCGGCCGGAAGACCAGCTTGACGAAGCTGCGATAGGCCATGATCTGGCTCGCCAGCCGGAGCGGATCAGTCGTAGGTCAGGTCGGTCGCCTTGCCGCCGAACACGGCATAGACATAGAACGACGCGCCGATCAGGATCGGCAGCACGAAGACCGTGCCGACCAGGATGATGCCGAGGCTCTCGGGCGCGGCCGCCGCCTGCCAGATGGTCAGCCGGTCGGGCACCACGAAGGGATAGAACGACCACGCCAGCCCGCAGAAGCCGAGCACGAAGATCAGCGCCAGCGTCAGGAACGGCAGCAGCGCGCCCTCGTCGCCGGGTCTCGGCAGATGGAAGGTCTGGCGCCAGAGATAGAGGAACAGCAGCGCCGACAGGATCGGCAGCGGCGACAGATAGAGCATCTCCGGCCAGACGAACCAGCGGTCGAAGATGCGCGCCGAGGCGAACGGCGTCGCCAGCGAGACGGCGGCCATGCCGACGACGGTGAACACCAGCGCGCCGCGCAGCCAGAGAACCGCCTTCTTCTGCAACGCGCCTTCCGTCTTGTAGATCAGCCAGGCAGCCCCCATCGCCGCATAGGCGGCGG
The DNA here is from genome assembly GCA_030698645.1 of Mesorhizobium sp. GTDB lineage: Bacteria > Pseudomonadota > Alphaproteobacteria > Rhizobiales > Rhizobiaceae > Mesorhizobium_A. The sequence continues at coordinate 4,612 of JAUYMV010000325.1, read as the reverse complement.
CGAGGCAGATGGCGGTGAGAACGCCGAACGCCATCGCCGCCCACGAGGTGTCGAGGCCGAGCACGTAGACGCCGAGCATGTAGCCCTGCGCCAGCGAGGCGGTCGCCGAGCCGATGAGGAACAGCGCGTTCCAGCGGCCCTTGCGGTGCACCGGCACCTTGGCGCGGAAATCGAAGGCGACGCCGCGCAGGATGAGACCGACGAGCAGCAGGAAGGCCGGCAGATAGAGCGCCGTCAGGATGACGCCGTGCGCCGCCGGGAAGGCGACGAGCAGCAGGCCGACGGCGAGCACCAGCCAGGTCTCGTTGGCGTCCCAGAACGGGCCGATGGCGTTGATCATGGTGTCCTTGTCGTCCTCGCCGGCGGCGGCGAACAGGATGCCGATGCCGAGATCGAAGCCGTCGAGGATGACATAGACGAGGATCGCCACGCCCATCAGGCCGGCGAAGATGAGCGGCAAGAGTGTCGGCCAGTCGAGGGTCATAATGGGTGCTCCTATCTTCCGACCGGCTGCGACAGCGCGCGGTTTTCGACGGCGGGGGCGGGTTCCGGGTCGCCTTCCTTGGCGGCCTTCAGCGCCAGGTGCACCAGCACGCCGATATAGGTGATGAGCAGCGCGAGGTAGAGCAGCAGGTATACGGCCAGCGTGAAGGCGACATGGCCGCCCGGCACCGGCCCGATCGCGTCCGCCGTTTTCAGGACGCCCGCGACAAGCCAGGGCTGGCGGCCGATCTCGGTGACGTACCAGCCGGCCAGCGTCGCCACCCAGCCGGAGAACGCCATCGGCACCATGAGGAGCGCGAGCGGCTTCGGCAGATTGTGGCGGCGATAGAGGAAGAAGGCCGCCGCCCACGACACGGCAAGCATCAGCAGCCCGGTGCCGACCATGATGCGAAAGCCCCAGAACACGGGCAGCACCGGCGGATGCTCGCCGATATAGTCGTTGAGGCCCGGCACGACGCCGTCGGCGTCATGCTTGAGGATCAGGCTTGCGCCGTTCGGGATGGCGATCTCGAAACGGTTCGCGCGGGCGGCCTCGTCCGGCCAGGCGAACAGCACCAGCGGCACGTTCGGACCGGTTTCCCAGTTGGCCTCCATCGCGGCGACCTTGGCCGGCTGGTGTTCCAGCGTGTTGAGGCCGTGCTGGTCGCCGGCGAAGATCTGCAGCGGGATCAGCACGGCGGCGATGCCGGTGCCGGTGCGCAGCGCCTTCCACATCGATTCCGAGCGGTCGCCGGCGAGATAGCGCAGCGCGGAGAGGCCGGCGATGAGGAAGGCGACGGTCAGCCCCGAGGCGAGCAGCATGTGAATGAGGCGGTAGGGCATCGACGGATTGAACACGATCGCCCACCAGTCGGTGGCGAACGCGACGCCGTCGCGCATCTCGAAGCCCGCCGGCGTCTGCATCCACGAGTTCAGCGCGATGATCCAGAACGCCGACAGCGTGGTGCCGAAGGCGACCAGGAAAGTGGCGAGCGTATGCACCCGGTTGGAGACCCGGCGGAAGCCGAACAGCATGATGCCGAGAAAAACCGCCTCGAGGAAGAAGGCGGTGAGCACCTCGTAGGCGAGCAGCGGCCCGGCGATGTTGCCGACCGTCTCCATGTAGCCCGGCCAGTTGGTGCCGAACTGGAAGCTCATGGTGACGCCCGACACGACGCCCATGGCGAAGGACAGCGCAAACACCTTCACCCAGGTGAAGTAGGCGTGCATCCAAGCGTAGTCGCGCGTCGCATTGTAGCGCCACTTGAAGAACAGCAGGACCCAGCCGAGCGCGATCGTGATGCTCGGAAACAGGATGTGGAACGAAATGTTCGCTGCGAACTGGATGCGCGACAGGATGAGCGGGTCCATGGGAACTCCGAACGTTGCAGGGGCAGGCTAGCCCAGTCTCGAGGCGCGCGTCCCGCGGAATCGGATGGACCTGCTTCCATGACCATACCCGCGCCCGACGCGCCTTTCTGGAACATAAGCCATCTCCGCGCGGAAGGAAGGCGGCGGACTGGCGCAGGGCTACCATGCCGCGGCCGGTGGGCCGTGCGTTCCGAATTGCGCGCGGGCTGGAAATAGCGGATAGATTCGCCATGCGCCCGGCGCATTTTTGGGCCGAAAGCGGGATCGGCCAGGGGATTTTCGACATGAGCGATACGTTTACCGAGACGACGACGAAATCGTGGTTCAGCCGCGTGGCGAGTTCGGTGGCCGGTGTGCTGTTCGGCTTCCTGCTGGTGCTGGCGATGATCGTCGGCCTGTTCTGGAACGAGGGCCGCGCGGTGACGACGGCGCGCTCGCTGGCCGAAGGCGGCGGCGCCGTGGTGAGCGTCGGATCCGACACGGTCGACCCGGCCAACGAAGGCAGGCTCGTGCATGTGAGCGGCCCGGTGACCAGCGACGAGACACTGACCGATCCGGATTTCGGCATCAGCGCCGTCGGCGTGGCGCTGATCCGCCGCACCGAGATGTATCAATGGAAGGAAGACAAGAAATCCGAGACGCGCACCAAGCTCGGCGGCGGCGAGGAGACGGTGACCACCTACAGCTATTCGCGCGGCTGGGACGACGAACGGCAGGATTCCTCTGGCTTCAAGGTGCCGGCCGGTCACGAGAACCCGGACATGCAGTGGAACGACCGCACCTTCGCGCTGGATAGCGCCGCGATGGGCGCCTGGCGGCTCGACACGCAGGTGCTGAGCCGCATGGGCGGCGAGGCGGCGCTGAGCCTGAAGCCTTCCGACCAGGCGACGATTGCCGCGGCCTATGGCGACGGCGCCAAGGTGGCCGGCGGACGCATCTATCTCGGCCAGGATCCCGCGGCGCCGCGGATCGGCGACCAGCGCATCGGCTATGAACTGGCGCCGCTCGGCGACATCAGCGTCGTGGCGAAGCAGCGGGGCGACGGGTTCGCCTACTACCAGACACAGGCGGGCGACGCGCTGCTGATGGTCGATCGCGGCAGGGTATCCGCGGCCGACATGTTCGCCGCCGCCGTCAGCGCCAACACGGCGGCGACCTGGATCCTGCGCGTCGTCGGCCTGCTGCTGCTGGCGGTAGGCTTCGGCCTGATCATGGGGCCGATCGGCGTCCTTCTCGACGTGCTGCCCTTCCTCGGCTCGATTGCGCGGATGGGCACCGGCGTGATCGCCTTCGTGCTCGCCATCCTGGTCGGCGGCGCCGTCATCGCCTTTGCCTGGTTCTGGTATCGGCCGCTGCTCGCCATCGGCATCCTGGTCGCCGCGGGCGCTTTTGCCTGGGGTATCTCGCGTCTCGGCAAGGCGCGCCAGCAGCCGGCGCCGGCCGCGACGGCGTAGCAGTCGACTCGGCCAAGATTGCCTGATTGCGCAATTTCAGGCCGCGCGCACACGCGCCGGCCGCGCGGGGTCAGGTAGACTGCCCGTACTTGCGCACTCGTTCGAAGGAATCTCCCGTGAGCCTTTCCGGCCTTCTGCAGCTCGGGGTCTCGACCGTGATCTTCCTCGCCGCCGCCACCATGGCCAAGCAGTGGGCGCTGGCGCCGGGCCTGGGCAAGCTCGTCGTTACGCTGGCGCTCTATTCGCTTGGCAACCTCATCATGCTGCGGCTGGTGCGCGAATTCGGCATGGCGTCGTCATTCAGCCTCTCGGCGGTGATCCAGCTGGTCGCCGTCAATCTCATCGCGCTCGCCGTGTTCGGCGAGAAGCTGGCGCCGATCCAGAGCGTCGGCGTGGCGCTCGCCATCGTGGCGGTCGTGCTGATCACCATGGGCCCCTACATCACCGGCCGCTGAGTTTTCCGAGATATATGGTTGAAACATCAGCATGCATGTACTAAACATGCCTATTGCCGTTTGAAACGAGGGTTCTCGTGATCACAGCCGCACAGATGCGGGCCGCGCGCGCGCTCGCCGGGATCGACCAGAAGGCGCTTGCCGAACGCGCCGGCGTGTCGGTGCCGACGATCCAGCGCATGGAGGCCTCGGACGGCGTCGTGCGCGGCGTGGTCGACACGCTGTCGAAGGTGATCCAGGCGTTCGAGGAGTTCGGCGTCGAGATTCTCGCGGAAGGCCAGGCGAGCGCCGGCGGCGGCCGCGGCGTGCGGCTCAAGGACGACAGCAGGCGTTCCGGCGAAGCAAGCCCAGTGGCAAGGCCGCCGGGCGGGTGACCAGAAGTGCGGGCCGCGCGGCGGCCCGATGAGATAGCGTCGCGACGCGACCGCCGACCTCCGGGCCATCGATCCTCTGGACGATGGCCGCTGCCGACGATCCCGCCGCTCCAGGGAGTGCGGATACCATGACTGCCCTTGCCAGAAGATCGACCAGCGCCAGGCCGCAGGCGGGCCCGAGCTTCATCGAGCTCTACACGCCGAAGCTGGTCACCGTGCTGCGCGAGGGCTATGGGGCGCGGCAGTTGCGCGCCGACGCCATCGCCGGGCTGACCGTCGCCATCGTCGCGCTGCCGCTGTCGATGGCGATCGCGATTGCCTCCGGCCTGTCGCCGGACCGCGGCCTCTTCACGGCCATCGTCGGCGGTTTTCTCGTGTCGATGCTTGGCGGCAGCCGCTTCCAGGTGGGCGGACCCGCCGGCGCCTTCATCGTATTGGTGGCGACGACGGTCGCGCTGCACGGCCTCGACGGGCT
>JAUYMV010000285.1 GCA_030698645.1 Mesorhizobium sp. | reverse complement strand
TCAGCGCCCGGATCGAATCTTCGGCCAGTTTCTGCAGCGTGAGATCGACGGTCGACTCGACGATGAGGTCGGTCTGAGCCTCGCCGACGAGGTTGGGAAGCTCTTCCATGATGCGGTCGGCGACGTAGTTTTCCGAGCCGGTCCAGTACGATGCCGCCCGCGTCGCGGGCGCGCTCATCGCGGTGGCGAGCTGTTTGCTTCCGATCATGCCCTCGTCGCTCATCGCGGCCAGCACGACTTGCGCGCGCGTCTCGGCCGCCTTCGGATCGCGCGCCGGCGAAAGCCGAGACGGCGCTTTCAGGAGGCCGGCGAGCAAGGCTGCCTCGGACAGGCTCACATCGCGCGCGGAGTGGCCAAAATAGCGCCGGGACGCAGCCTCGACGCCGTAAGAGCCTGAACCGAAATAAACCCGGTTGAGGTACATCTCCAGGATCTGGTCCTTGGTGTGCTTGTGCTCCAGCCAGAGCGCCAGCAGCACCTCCTGCACCTTGCGCTCGAGGGTGCGCTCGGGCTTGAGAAAAAGGTTCTTGGCCAATTGTTGCGTCAGCGTCGAGCCGCCCTGCACCAGCCGGCCTTCGGTCAGGTTCGTCAGCATGGCGCGCGCGAGACCGAGCGGATCGATGCCGAAATGCGAGTGGAAGCGCCTGTCCTCGATGGCGATGACCGCCTGCGGGATGTAGGGCGACATTTCGCCGAGCGCAACGGCCTCGCCACCGGTCATTCCGCGGTTGGCGAGCAGTCGTCCGTCGGCCGACATGATCTTGACGTTGGGTGGCCGCTCCGGAACGGTCCAGGTGACCGCGCTCGGCATCCGCGCGCCGTAGAAGGCGACGATGCCGGCGAGGCCGATTCCGGCCCAGAGCATCAAGACCAGCGACCAATAGACGAGGCTGCGGATCAAGCCGAGCGAGCGCCTGCGTCGCCTTGGCGCCTTGCGCGGCGCGGCCCCGGATTTTCGCGCCGTGCCGCCGCGCGGCACGACGCGGTCATCATCGCTGACCGACAGGCCCAATGTCGAGCGTCTTGACGACGGCCCGTCGAAGGTCGGCTCGATCCGTGAGTCCCTGCTGCGACTGACCATGCGCTTTCTATCGTCCGCCCGTTCGGTTCGGCTGTCGGAGTGGACATTAAATGCGGCGCTTTAAGGGGGGGTTAAGTCGCTGCGCCCGCCTTCGGCGATGGGATGCGCACGGTCGCCGCATGCCGGTGTGCTTGGGCTTGTCAATTTTCCGGCCATGGGCAATATCGAGCCCACCATGCGGATTTCCGGCAACTCTCGTTTCGGGCTGCCGTATGCCGGACGATCACAACCCGCGAGAACCGGCATTCGTGAAGACATTCTTTCCAGACATTTTGACCGGGGCGGCAGCGCGCTGGCGCCTTATCTCCAGTGGCGCGGCGGGCTTCGTCCTGGTGGTGTCGGTGTCGTTCGCACTGCGCGCCTATCTCGGCGTAGTGGGCAGGCAAATCCACCACCCGGATGAAATCTTCCAAACGATCGAACAGGCGCACCGGTTCGTGTTCGGCTTCGGCATCCTGCCCTGGGAGTATCACGAAGGCATTCGTTGGCTCGGAACGCCGCTGTTGCTGACGCCGCCATTTCTGGCGGCAGCGGCGCTTGGCCAGGGGCCGGAGTTCTACATACCCGTCCTGAGGGTTCTCCTCGCCGCGTTCTCCCTGCTGCCCGCTGTGCTCTTCTTCCGGATCGCGCGCGAACAGTTCGGCGACGGCAAGGCGGCGGTCGCCGCGGTGCTACCCCTGTTCTGGCACGAGAACCTCTACTTCTCGACGATCACGCTCTCGGACAGCATCGCCGCGGTGCCTTTCGCCATGGCCGCGATGCTGCCGCTGACATTTCGTCCGGAGACGGGCAATCGCAGGATCGCCGCCTTTGCCTTTCTCTGCGCGTTGACATTCGCGATGCGGTTCCACCTCGCTCCGGCGCTGGCTTTCGTGTTCATCGTCGCCCTGATCAGCCTGACACCGGCGCAGCGAAAGGTGCTGATCGTCGCGAGCGCCGCATGCGCCCTTGCGCTTGCCGCCCTCGACCTGGTTTTCGGCGCCTACCCCTTCCGTCACATCTACCTCAACTTCAGCCGGAACATCTTCGACGGCGTCGCGGCGACGTTTGGAACCGAGCCTTGGTATTTCTATCCGGTCATGATTTGGAACAATGCCGGGCTGGCGATGCTCCTCGTCATCGCGGTTCTCATAACCGCAATTCGCTGGCAGTGGCGACTGGTGCTTCCGGCGCTGATCGTGATCGGCTGTTTCAGCCTGATTGGCCACAAGGAGTATCGCTTCACCTATCCAGCCACCCTGTTGCTGTCGTTTGCCGCCGCATGGTCCGTCCTCGAGCTGCAGGCGAGGTACCGCGCGAACGATCGGCGGAAGCTCGTGTCGCCGATACTCGTCGTGGCTGCGCTCGTGCTGGTGGTCATTGCGGTCAATCTGCCCCGCTACCGCACACTGCTCACCGAGCGGGAGGACAACATCGCGACCGCATCGCTCGCCGCGTCGCATCGCGAGGACATTTGCGGGCTGGCGTGGATCAGCAATGGCGGCGACATATTCTTCTCGGGCGGATATGCCTATTTCCATCGCGACGTGCCGTTCGAGGCCTTCAAGCCGCTTGCGTTCGGAGAAAGCGCTGCGAACCGGTTCAACTATGCGCTGGCTCACCCCCTCTACGCGCTTGTCCTGTCGGGGGCCTACACGATCGACACCTGCTGGTCGCTCGGTCACAGCGCGCCCGTCTGCCTTCTGCGCAGGCCGGGAGGTTGTCGAGGGTGATGCCGGGCCAGGAGCGCCCGTGTTCCGGCATTCGGGGGCGTTAACGGTTTGGCGGCGATCTCGGTCTAAGCTGCAGGCACGCCAAAGCGGCTGAGAAAACGAGATGGCTGGCAATACCTCACGCATCGGCTGGGTCGACACAGCCAAGGGCATCTGCATCATCATGGTGGTGATGGTGCACGCGACGCTCGGCGTCGAGGCGGCGGCCGGCGAGCAGGGCTGGATGCACCTTGCGGTCGCGTGGGCCAGACCCTTCCGTATGCCCGACTTCTTCCTGATCTCCGGCCTGTTCCTTGGCCTCGTGATTGACCGTCCATGGCTGCGCTATCTCGACCGGAAGGTCGTGCATTTCGCCTACTTCTATGTGCTCTGGCTGGCCATCCAGTTCGCCTTCAAGGCGCCGGGCATTGCCTTGGAACAGGGTGCGGCGGGTGCTGTCGCGGCCTATCTGTTCGCCTTCGTGCAACCTTTCGGCACACTCTGGTTCGTCTATCTCCTGCCGATCTTCTTCGTCTTCACGCGAGCCGTTCGCTCGCTGCCGGTCTGGTTCGTGCTGCTCTGGGCGGCAACTATGGAGATCCTGCCGGTGCGCACCGGCTCGATCACCTTCGACGAATTCTGCGGCCGCTATGTCTATTTCTTCGCCGGCTATGCGCTTGCCGCGCATGTCTTCACGCTCGCCGACTGGTTTCGCGCCAATCCGGCCAGGGTGCTGGCGGCCCTGGCCGTCTGGGCCCCGATCAATGCGCTGTTTGTCTTCACCCCCGCGCCCTTCGCCCTGGCCGCGTTCCTGCAGCCGGATATCGGCGATTCAGGCGCCATGCAGGGCATTGCCGAACTTCCCTTCGTCTCGCTTCTGCTTGGCAGCGCCGGCCTGATAGCCGTCGTGGCGATAGCGGTTCTGTTGTCCGAACTCAGGAACGCCGCCTGGCTCAACTGGCTTGGCGCGCATTCGATCGTCGTCTATCTGGCGTTCTTCCTGCCGATGGCGGCAACCCGCGTCGTGCTGCTGAAGACCGGCATCGTCACCGACATCGGCACGATCTCGCTGATCACGACGATCGCGGCGGTCACCGGGCCGGTCGTGTTCTACGGTCTGGTGCAGTGGTCGGGCTATGGCCGGTTCCTGTTCGAGCGGCCCGACTGGGCGCATATCGACACCCCGGCAAAAAGACAGGTCGCCGCGGCGTAGACCTAGCTGTGGGCGAAGATGTCCTCTTCGTCCCAACCCATCAAATCGAGCTTCGCCCGTGTTGGCAGGAATTTGAAGCACGCGGCGGCTTCCGCCTCGCGGCCGTCGCGCGCCAGGCGTCCGGCGAGGGCCTCGCGCAGCCGGTGCAGGTAGAGCACGTCGGAGGCGGCGTATTCGAGTTGGTCCGGCGACAGGGTCTCGGCCGCCCAGTCCGACGACTGCTGGACCTTGGACAGGCTGACCCCCAGAAGCTCAGAGCAGATGTCCTTCAGCCCGTGGCGGTCCGTGTAGGTGCGTGTCAGGCGCGAGGCGATCTTGGTGCAGAACACCGGCTCGGGCATGGCGCCGAAGGCCTGATAGAGCACGGCGAGATCGAAGCGGCCGAAGTGGAACAGCTTCGTGATCTTGCGGTTCTTCAGCAGCGCCACGAGGTTGGGCGCGCGCTTCTGGCCGGGCGCGATCTGGATGACGTCGGCGGAGCCGTCGCCGGGCGAGATCTGCACCACGCAGAGCCGGTCGCGGTGCGGCTTGAGGCCGAGCGTCTCGGTGTCGATGGCGACCGCGTCGACGTCGTAATGCGCGAGGTCGGGCAGGTCGTTCTTGTGGAAGCGGATGGTCATGACGGTCTCCGGAGTTTCAGCGCGCGAGCGCGTCAAGAATGCGCGCCCAGGAGCGCTGTCCCTTGTGGAAGGACGACAGCTCGTATTTCTCGTTCGGCGAATGGATGCGGTCATCCGACAGGCCGAAGCCGACGAGCAGCGATTCCATGCCGAGATAGGTCTGGAAGTCGCCGACGATCGGGATCGAGCCGCCCATGGCGATCATGACGGCGGGCTTCGGCCACTCGTCCGACAGCGCATCCTTGGCCTTTGCCAGGAAGGGCGAGTCGTAGGACAGTTGGATGGCCGGCGAGCCGCCATGTTCGTGGAATTCGACCGAGCAGTCGGCCGGGATGCGCGCGCGGACGAAGTCGCGGAAGGCGTCGCGGATTTTGATCGGGTCCTGCTTGTGCACGAGGCGAAACGAAATCTTCGACGATGCCTCCGCCGCGATGACGGTCTTGAAGCCCTTGCCGGTGTAGCCGCCGATGATGCCGTTGAACTCGGCTGTCGGGCGCGCCCAGACAAGTTCGAGCACCGAGCGGCCCTTTTCGCCGGACGGGATCGACAGGCCGATGGGGCCGAGGAAGTCCTCGGCCGTTTCGCCGAGCGTTTCCCACGACGCCAGCACCTGCGACGGGGTCTCCTCGACGCCGTCGTAGAAGCCGGGGATGGTGACCCGGCCGGTCTCGTCGTGGATGTCGGCCAGGATCTTTGCCAGGATACGGATCGGATTGGCGGCGGCGCCGCCGAACGAGCCGGAATGCAGGTCGCGGTTCGCCGCCTTGACGGTGATCTCCTCGCCGACCAGCCCGCGCAATCCCGTCGAGATCGCCGGCGTGTCCCGGTCCCACATGCCGGTATCGCAAACGAGCGCGAAATCGGCCTTGAGCTCGGCGGCGTTGGCTTCGAGGAATGGCTTCAGGGACGGTGAGCCGGATTCCTCCTCGCCCTCGAACAGGATCGAGACCCGGCAGGGCAAGGCGCCATGCGCCTGCTTGTAGGCGCGGCAGGCCTCGACGAAGGTCATCAGCTGGCCCTTGTCGTCGGCGGACCCACGGCCGGTGATGATTCTGCGGCCGGGCGAGACCTCCTTCAGCGACGGCTCGAAGGGGTCACTTTCCCAGAGGTTCAGCGGATCGACCGGCTGGACGTCGTAGTGCCCGTAAAAGAGGACGTGCGGGGCGTCGGGCGAAGGACCATCATGGTGCGCCACCACCATCGGATGGCCGGTCGTGTCGCGCACCGAGGCGCTGAAGCCGATTGACTGCAGGTCCTTGGCCAGCCATTCGGCGGCCTGGCGGCACTGGTCCCTGTAGGCGGGATCGGTCGAGATCGACTGGATGCGCAATAGGTCGAAAAGCCGGTCGAGGCTGGCATCGAGAGTGGCGTCGAGCGTGTCGAGAACGGGAGCAAGCGCGGTCATCAAAGGGCTTTCCGGATGATTCTGTGGCGCGAACCTACTTCCTGCGCCGGAGAACCGAAAGACCAGATGGTACGCCGGACATGAAAAGGCCGCCACGGTGGAGGGGGGAACCGTGGCGGCCATACTCGAAACGATGCGGCAGCCCGGAGAGGGGGATGAGGCTGCCGCAGTGTCCGGTACAGGCGGGGGACGGGCCTTCAACCGAACTCGGCGATAATTGCCGATGACCGACATTTGGGTTCCGGAAAATGGCGATTCAAGGGCGCGAAGATTACATGTTTGTAACGAACGCGTGAGAATCGCGGCGCTGGCAGGATGTGGCGACAGCGCTGGCTTTGCCATGGACCGGAACGCCGTGTCGCGCTATCCCTCGGCCCATGAAAAAAGGCGATCATCTCTTCCTCGTCGATGGCTCGGGCTATATTTTCCGCGCCTATCACGCGCTGCCGCCCTTGACCCGCAAGTCGGACGGGCTGCCGGTCGGCGCCGTCGCCGGCTTCTGCAACATGCTGTGGAAGCTGATGCTCGACGCGCGCAACACCGATGTCGGCGTGGTCCCGACCCATTTCGCGGTCATTTTCGACTATTCGTCGAAGACGTTCCGCAACGAACTCTACGCAGAATACAAGGCCAACCGCTCGGCGCCGCCGGAAGACCTGATCCCGCAGTTCGGGCTGATCCGCCAGGCGACCAAGGCGTTCGACCTGCCCTGCATCGAGATGGACGGCTTCGAGGCCGACGACCTGATCGCCACCTACGCCAGGCTTGCCCGCGAGGCCGGCGGCGACACGACCATCATCTCTTCCGACAAGGACCTGATGCAGCTGGTCGGGGCGTCGGTGTCGATGTACGACCCGATGAAGGACAAGGAGATCGGCGTTTCCGAGGTCATCGAGAAGTGGGGCGTACCGCCGGAAAAGATGATCGACCTGCAGGCGCTGACCGGCGATTCCATCGACAACGTGCCCGGCGTGCCTGGCATCGGACCGAAGACGGCGGCGCTGCTCCTGGAGCAGTTCGGCGATCTCGACACGCTGCTCGAGCGCGCGGCCGAGATCAAGCAGGACAAGCGGCGCGAGGCGATCATTGCCAATGCCGACAAGGCGCGCATCTCGCGCGAACTCGTCACACTGAAGAACGACGTGCCGGTGACCGACGGGCTGGACGACTTCGCCCTGCGCGCACCGGATGGGCCGAAGCTGATCGGCTTCCTCAAGGCGATGGAATTCTCGACGCTGACGCGCCGCGTCGCCGAGGCGACGGGGACCGACGCGTCCGAGATCGAGCCGGTGCCGGTGACGTTGCAGGTGGGCAGTGATGCGCACGGCCCGGATGTCGGAGCCGGCGCCGCGCCGGGGGCCGACGCCACCGCGCCGCGACCCGCTACTGCCCGCGCGGCGGGCGCACCCGCCGGGATCTACGGGCGGCTGGCCGATGCGTCCTCGGGCGAGACCGAGGGTGCCGCTCCCGCCGGCGGGCTGAATCCCGCGGCCCTGGCTGCCAAGCGCGCCGACGCCGCCAGTTCGGCGAAGATCGAGCGCGACAAATATGCCTGCATTCGCGATTCCGCGACGCTTGCCGCATGGATCGCCGAGGCGCGCGAGGCCGGCGCCATATCGTTCCGCACCGAGACCACCTCGCTCGATCCGATGCGCGCCGAACTGGTCGGCTTTTCGCTCGGCATCGCGCCCGGGCGCGCCGCCTATGTGCCCATCGCGCATCGCGCCGGGGCCGACGACCTGCTCGGCGGCGGGCGCACGCCGGGCCAGGTCGCCTTCGAGGACGCGCTCGCCGCGATCGGGCCGCTGCTCACCGACCGGTCGGTGCTGAAGATCGGCCACGACATCAAGTATGACTGGCTGCTGATGCACCGCCTGGGCATCGACATCGCGCCGCTCGACGACACGATGCTGCTGTCCTATGCGCTCGATTCCGGCACCGGCGGCCATACTCTGGACGCACTCGCGGAGCGCTGGCTCGGCCATGCCGTGATTCCGTTCAAGGACGTGGCCGGGTCGGGCAAGAGCCTCGTCACCTTCGATTTCGTCGATATCGAGCGCGCGACGACCTATTCGACCGAGGGCGCGGACCTCGCCCTGCGGCTCTGGCGCGTGCTGAAGCCGCGGCTCGCCGCCAATGGCATCGCATCGGTCTATGAGCGCCTGGAGAGACCGCTGGTGCCGGTGCTGGCGCGCATGGAGGAGCGCGGCATTTCGGTCGACCGCCAGATGCTGAGCCGGCTCTCCGGCGAACTGGCGCAGCGCGCGGCGGCGCTTGAGGACGAGATCTACGCGGTCGCCGGCGAACGCTTCACCATCGGCTCGCCGAAGCAGCTGGGTGACATCCTGTTCGGTCGCATGGGTCTTCCCGGGGGCTCGAAGACCAAGTCCGGCCAGTGGTCGACGACGGCGCAGGTGCTCGAGGAACTCGCGGCCGAAGGCTACGAACTGCCGCGCAAGATCGTCGACTGGCGCCAGCTGACCAAGCTCAAGTCGACCTATACCGACGCGCTGCCGGACTACATCCACCCCGACACCAGGCGCGTCCACACCTCCTATGCCATGGCGTCGACCTCGACCGGGCGCCTGTCGTCGTCGGAGCCGAACCTGCAGAACATCCCGATCCGCACGGCCGAGGGCCGCCGCATCCGTACGGCGTTCATCGCGGACAAGGGCAACAAGCTGATCTCGGCCGACTACAGCCAGATCGAACTGCGCATCCTGGCGCACATCGCGCAGATTCCCCAGCTGACGCAGGCTTTCGCCGATGGCGTCGACATCCACGCGATGACGGCATCGGAAATGTTCGGCGTGCCGGTCGAGGGCATGCCGTCCGACGTGCGCCGGCGCGCCAAGGCGATCAACTTCGGCATCATCTACGGCATCTCGGCCTTCGGTCTCGCCAACCAGTTGTCGATATCGCGCGAGGAGGCCGGCGACTACATCCGGAAATATTTCGAGCGCTTCCCGGGCATCCGCGACTACATGGACGAGACCAAGGCGTTCGCCCGCGACAACGGCTATGTGCAGACCATCTTCGGACGCCGCGCGCATTATCCCGAAATCCGCTCGTCCAACCCGCAGGTGCGCGCCTTCAACGAGCGCGCGGCGATCAACGCGCCGATCCAGGGCTCGGCCGCCGACATCATCCGCCGCGCGATGATCCGCATGGACGACACGCTCGGCGCAGCCAGGCTCGACGGCGTGCGCATGCTCCTGCAGGTCCACGACGAGCTGATCTTCGAGGCCGACGCCGGCGACGTCGAGGCCGCCATCCCGGTGATCCGCCAGGTGATGGAGCACGCGGCGATGCCCGCGCTGTCGATGCGCGTGCCGCTGCATGTCGACGCTCGTTCGGCCGACAACTGGGACGAGGCGCACTGACGGGTTGATTAGCGACGCGCTGCTCGCGGGCGCCGTCCGCTGGCATCGGTGGCCTGCTCGACGATTTTCCAGCACGAGTGCCTAAGGACCAGAATTCTCTCTGAGGATCATGTCGGCGGCCTTCTCCGCGATCATCACGACCGGGGAGGCCGTGTTGCCGGAGACGATCCTCGGCATGATCGAGGCATCGACCACCCGCAACCCGTGGAGCCCGTGCACCTTGAGGTCGGCGCCGACCACCGCCCGGTCGTCATGTCCCATCTTGCAGGTGCCGACCGGGTGGAAGATCGTCGTCGCGATGTTGCCGATCTGGTGCGTCAGGTCGTCGTCCGACTGATGCGCTGGGCCGGGCAGGATTTCCTCCGGCCGGTAGCGGAAAAGCGCCCGCGCCGTCATGATCCGCCGCGCCTGGCGCACGGCCAGAAGCGCCACCTCGCGATCGCCTGGCGTGGAGAGATAGTTGAGCCTGATCTCCGGTTGGATATCCGGTTCACGGCTCGCGGCATGGACGCTGCCAATGCTCTCTGGCCGCAAGTTGCAGACCGAGACCGTGATCGCCGGAAACGGGTGCAACGGGTCGCCGAGCTTGTCCGTCGAGAGCGGCTGGACGTGATATTCGAGGTCCGGAGTCGCCCGCGACGGGTCCGACTTCGTGAACATGCCGAACTGGCTTGGCGCCATCGACATCGGGCCCGATTGCATGAGCGCATATTGCAGCGCGATCGCCGCCTTGCCGAGCCGGCTGTTGAACATGGTGTTGAGCGTCTTGGCGCCGGATACCTTGTAGACCGTGCGGATCTGCAGGTGGTCCTGCAGATTCTCGCCGACGCCCTGGCTCGCATGGACGATTTCGATTCCGAGGGCGCGCAATACGTCGGGCCGGCCGACGCCCGAGAGCTCGAGCAGCCGCGGTGAATTGATCGATCCGGCGGCGAGCAGCACCTCCGCATCGGCGCGCGCCTCGCATTGCCTGCCGTCCCGCAGGAAGCGCACACCCGTCACGCGCCGGCCCTCGAAGATGAGGGCCTGCGTCATCGCGTTGGTGATCAGGCGCAGGTTCGGTCGCTTGAGCGCCGGTCGCAAGAAACCCCTGGCCGCATTCCAGCGGAGACCACGCTGCTGGTTGACCTCGAAGAAGCCGGATCCCTCGTTGCTTCCGTCGTTGAAGTCGGCGCGCGGTTCTATGCCGAACTCGCGCGCCCCATCCTGCACCGCGTGCAGGATATTCCAGGTCAGTCGCTGCTTTGCCACTTTCCACTCGCCGCCGGCGCCGTGCATATCTGTCTTGCCGCCGTAGTGGTCTTCCGACTTGAGGAAATAGGGCAGTACGTCGTCCCAGCCCCAGCCGGCATTGCCCATCTGGCGCCAGCCGTCATAGTCGGCCGCCTGGCCGCGCATGTAGATCATGCCGTTGACCGAGGAGCACCCACCCAGCACCTTGCCGCGCGGATAGACCAGCGAGCGGCCGTTGAGGCCGGACTCGGCAGCGGTCTTCATCATCCAGTCGGTGCGCGGATTGCCGATGCAGTAGAGATAGCCGACCGGGATGTGCACCCAGTGGTAATTGTCCGAGCCGCCGGCCTCGAGCAGCAGCACGCGCGTGGCGGGATTCTGCGTCAGACGGTTGGCCAGAACGCAACCGGCCGTGCCGGCGCCGATGATGATGTAGTCGTAGCGTCCCTCGATCAATTCGATGTCTCCGGCGAAGCCAGTTGCCGCCATAGCGGATCGACAGCCTCGGTCAGCCGTGTCCAGATTGCGTAGCGCCGGTCGTAATGCGCGCGCATCGCCGGAACGGGGCTGAACGCATGTGCCGGCCTCGCCATGGCGGCCACCGCCGCCGCCTCGCCCGGATAGAGCCCTATCCCGATCGCCGCCGCCATCGCCGCGCCGAGCGCGCCCGTCTCGCGCGCCTCCGCCACGGTCACGGGAACGCCGAGGCCGTCGGCGAACATCTGGGCCCAGTACGCCGAGCGGGAGCCGCCCCCCGAGAGCGCGGCGGTCGAAAAAGTCACGCCGGCCTCGGCCAGGACGCCGACATGACGGCGATGCTCGAACATTACGCCCTCGAAGATCGAACGTACCAGGTGCCCCTCGCCATGCCAGCCGGCAAGTCCGAAGAAGCCGCCGCGCTGATACGCGCCCAGACGCCCGCCATAAAGGAACGGATGGAAGAGAGGATCGTCATGCGCCGGCGCCACGCCGCCGACGGCGTCGTTGACGAGGCCGAACGGATCGTCGTGGTGACCACCGCGCTCGACCAGCGCGCGCACGTACCATTCGAGGTTGGCGGCCGAGGTCGCGCTGTTTTCCATGTTGATGAAGCGGCCGGGGCCGTAGGCGGTGACCATGAAGACGCGATCGTCCCGCACCGGCATGTTCGAAAACACCTGATTGATCGACCAGCTGCCGACGACGATCGAAGCCGCCCCGGCGCCGACCGCGCCCGAACCGAGCGCCGATGCGACGACGTCGAAATAGCCGGCGACCACTGGCGTGCCCTCCGCCAGCCCGGTTGCCACGGCTGCCTCGGGCGTGACGGCGCCGACGATGCTCGACGGCTGGAGCAATGTCGGCAGAAGCGCGGCCGCGTCCTCCAGCCCGTAGCGCGCGAGGAGGTCCGCGTCGTAGACGGCTTCGGGCAACCGCAACAGGCCGGCGCCCGACATGTCGGAGATCTCGCTGGCGCGCCGGCCGGTCAGGCGCCACGTCAGGATATCCTTGGCGAAGAGCAGCGTTCCGGCGCGTCTGTAGATCTCCGGCCGGTGGCGCTTCAGCCAGGCGAGCAAGGTGGGAGTCTGCGAGGGCCAGGGCTTCTGCAGCGAGATCGCGTGCATCGCGGCGCCGGCAGCCGAGTCCAGCTCCGCGGCTAGCGCGGCCGCCCTCATGTCGAGCGACTGGATGCCGAGCAGCGCCTCGCCGTCGCGGTCGACCAAATAGAGGCCGTTGCCATGGCCGGCCGTGCCGATCGCGGCGATTGCGCTCGCGTCGATGCCGGCGGCGCCGATGCAGCCGGCGATCGCGGCCTTGGCGTTGTCCCACAGTTCGGGCACCGATCGCTCCACCATCCCGGCCGCCGGCTTGTGCGTCGCACCGTCGACCCCATGCGACGCCAGTTGCCGGCCGCGCGCATCGAACAACACGGCCTTGATCACCGTGTTGCCGGCGTCGAGGCCGAGCAGAAATGGGCTGGCGTCAGCCACGAGTGTAGATCTCCCACGCTTCCTCGCCGCCGGCTCCCTGGTGGATCATCGCCATCAGCGCATTGACCACCGCCTTCGGGTTGGCATGCTGGTAGATGTTGCGGCCGTAGACCATTCCGCGGGCGCCCTGCTTAATCAAGGCGGCCGATTTCGTCAGCACCGCCTTGAGATCCTCCCTGCCGCCGCCACGCACCAGCACCGGCACCCGCGCCGCCTCGACGACGCGATGAAACTCCTCCGGGTCGTCGGTCGGGTCCGCCTTGATGATGTCGGCGCCCATTTCGGAAGCGAGGCGGACCAGCGTGACGATCTTCTCGGCATTGCCGTCGACCTGGTAGCCGCCGCGCACCTCGTTGGGCAGCATGACCAGCGGTTCGATCATCAGCGGCATGCCATAGCGGTGGCAAGCCGCGCGCACCTTGCTGATGTTCTCGACGCATTGGCGAAACAGGTCCGGCTCGCCCGGCAGCATGAACAGATTGACCACCACGCAGGCCGCATCCATCTCGAGCGCGCCGACGATCGGCTCGTCGTGGTTCTGCAGCAGCGACCACATCACCTTGTGGCGCTCGGCGTTGTAGGGGTTGCCCATGTCGATGCGCATCACCAGCGCGGGCTTGTCCTTCTCCGGCCTGCCCTGCAGCAGGTCTGCCTGTCCATAGGCCATCTGGATCGCATCGGGCCTGGCACGGATGAGGGTATCGACCACGCTCGGCATGTCTTCCAGCCCGACGAGGAAGCTCGGCTCGTTGCAGACACCATGATCGAGTGCCACGTCGAGGCAGCCACCGTTGGCGAAAAGCCGGTTCATCCGGGCCTTTGTGCTCAGGCGCATGCGGAACTCCTGTCCTCGGTTCGTTGATCGAGCATCTGGCGGGACACGCCATGATAGTCCGCCAGATCGTCGATGGACGTGGCGATTTCCCGCCTCTTCCGCTCTTCGCTCCAGCCGCGCGCGCCGGCCATGATGTCGCCCACGCGTTCGATGATGGCTGTCGAGACGTCGCCGCGGATTGCCAGCGGCGTGCGTCGCATCAGCACGTCCTGCAGCCCGACGACGAACTCGTTCTCGACGAGGAACAGGATTTCGGCCGCGGTCGTCAGGCAAACATCGTCGAGGGGCTCATCATCGTCGCGTCCGAGGCAGAAGGCCAGGACGTCCTCGGCCCGGGTGCCATAGAGGTCTGCGAGATAGGCCGCGCGCGCGGCGCCGATGCCGTGGCGCTCGACGAGCGCGGCCGCGAGGTCGCCGGCGGTCTTGGGGAAACCGGCGCCGCCACCGATCGCCAGATCCAGCGTGCCGCGCGTGCGATGGTGCGCCAGTTCTGCAAGCACGATATCGGCGGCCTGTTCGGCGAAGGCGCGGAAGGTCGTCCACTTGCCGCCCACCATGCAGAATTGCGGCACCGCGCCGTCGAGCCGGTGGATGAAATGGCCGCGCGAAATCCGGCCGGTGAACTCGTGGTCGCTCTTCGGCAGCGGCCGGATGCCGCTGTAGCTGTAGACGACAGTCTCCACCGACAAGGGGATAGAGGGGAACACGCCGCGCACGGCATCGAGGATGTAGTCGCGCTCCTCGGGCTCGCAGCGCACCCTGTCGGCGCGCGCTACGCGGATGTCGGTCGATCCCGCCAGAACCTTGCCGAGATAGGGAAAGACGATGCAGACCCGCCCGTCGGCATTCTCGAAGAAGATCATGTGGCCGTGCATGGCATCATGCAGCTCCGGGCAGTCGAGGATCAGATGCGATCCCTTGGTGCCGGAGATCAGGGGCTCGGCGCTCGCGCCGTCTTCGGAGAGGCTGGCCAGCGCCATATCCAGCCATGCGCCGGTGGCATTCACGATGGTCCTCGCCGTGACGGGGAGGACGGCGCCCGAAGGGCCGTCGGTGACGGCGAACCCGGCGCCGGCGCGCGCGATCTCGGCATGGTTCAGCGCCACGCTTTCGGGCGCGAGCCGCTTCGTGTCGAGGATCAGCTCGACGCCGAGGCGCTCGGGATAGCTGATCCAGGCATCGTGATAGGTGGCGGAGAAGCGCAGCTTCGACGAGAGCGCGGGCCAGTGCTTCAATGTCTCGCGCGCGCCGCGGAAGCGGTGCTTGGGGAGCAGGCGGCGGTGGCGGGTCGTCCAGTCATAGAGCATCAGCCCGATCTTGATTGGAAGCGCGCCCCTGCTTGCCGGCTGGCTCGTCATGCCGAGAAACCCCGCCGCCCCGTTGAGCAGGCCCGAGAAGACCGAATTGATCGGGATGGTGGTCGGCAGCGCGCGCACCATGTGGGGCGCGTTGACGAGCAGCGCGTCGCGCTCGCGCAGCGACTCCCAGACGAGATCGAACTCGCCGTTTTCCAGATAGCGCAGGCCGCCGTGGATCATGCGCGAAGGCGCCGCGCTGCAGCCCGAGCAGAAGTCGTTGCGCTCGACGAGAAGCACGCGGAGACCCTGCAGCGCCAGTTCTCGATAGACGCCGATGCCATTGATGCCGCCGCCGACGACGATGACGTCGAAGGCGCCGTCGCGGCGGATCAGGTCGAGGTTTGCGTCTCTCTGTTCGGGCATGGCGTATCGTTCGCCGTCACGGCGACGGCGCTGGTCCTTGATCGTTTCGGGTGGCGGTCAGGCGTCGAGGTCTGTCAAATGGCGCGTGGCTGCCTCGCTGATTTCGTGGATGTCGGCGGGTGACAGGCGGATGCGCCCCGCTTTGGCGTTTTCCCTTGCCTGGTCCGGATTGCGCGCCCCGCAGAGCGAGAAGGTGATGCCGGGCTGCTGGATCGTCCAGGCGATGACGATCTGGCCGGGCGTTGCCCGGTGAGCGTCGGCGATCGGGCCGATCTCGCGCATCAGCCGCGCCACCTTTTCCCGGTTGGCGATCGAGAAGCGCGGATTGTCCTTGCGCTGGTCGTCGCCCGCGAAAACGCGGTCCGGGCCAATGCCGCCGGACAGCAGCCCGAGCGCGAGCGACGAGTAGCTCAGCGTCGAGACGCCATGCGCCGCGCAGGCGGGCAGGAGCGTGGTTTCGATGCCGCGTCGGATCATCGAATACTCTTCCTGGATGGCGTCGAGCGGACCGGCGGCCACATAGGCTTCGAACTCCGCGACCGTCAGATTGCTCGCCCCGATCGAGCGGATCTTGCCCTGGCGCTTCAGTTCCTCGAGCGTCTCCATCGTCTCGGCGATCGGCGTGGTCGGATCCTGCCAGTGCGTGATGTAGTGGTCGACATAGTCGGTGCCGAGCCGCCGCAAGCTCTGCTCGAGCTCATGGATGATCGAATAACGCCCGAGATGGCGATGGACCGGCTTGCCGTCGTAGTCGAAGAAATGGTTGCCCTGACGGGTATGCCAGACGAGGCCGCATTTGGTGGCCAACACGACCTTGTTCCGGCGCCCGCGGATCGCCTTGCCGACGATTTCCTCGGCAAGTCCCATGCCATAGGCTGGCGCGGTGTCGACGAGGCTGATCCCCTCGTCGAGCGAGGCATGGATCGCGGCGATCGACCGGGCCTCGTCGGTGCCACCCCACATCCACCCTCCGATGGCCCAGGTGCCGAGCCCGATGGCGGACGCCTTGACGCCGGAAGCGCCGATCTCGCGGACAAGCATGTCATGCGACATTCTGCAAAGGCTCCATGGCTTCGAGCACGGCGCCGGCCGTCTCCTCGTCGAGGACGAGAGCGTCGAGGTAGCGGCCATTGAGCGCGGCGCGGATCGGCACCACCTTCTCGGGTCCGGCCGCGACTCCGATCGTGCGCGGGCACCGGGAAAGTTCGGCCGGTTCGAGCGCGACGAGTCGCGAGTTCAGCGGATGGTCGGCGACCGTGCCGTCCTCGCGGATCAGATGCGCCAGGAACTCGCCGCGCACGCCGCTCTCGATCAGCAGTTCCCGGCTGGTGTTGGTGAGGGGGTTGAGATCGTAGTAGCTTGAGCCTGCCGTCACGATAGAACCGATGCCGACCAGCGCGACGGCTGCCCGGCGCGCGAGATCGAAGACCTCCCTGACGGATGCCATCTCCATCAGCATGTCACGCTGTTCGCGGCTCTCGGCGAAAAGCGGCGCATGCATCAGCATGGTCCGGCCGCCAAGCCGCTCGGCGAGGCGCGAGGCGAGATGGTTGACGTCGGTGTAGAACTTGCCTTGCACGCCGCCGGTGAGCGGCACCACGGTCACGTCGAAGGCGCGCTCGGGCAGCAAGTTCTCGACGACGGCGCTCACCGCCTTGCCGCCGGTGATTGCGATGACGTCGCCGTCGCGCAGCGTCTCCAGCAGCATGTTGGCGGCCGCGCGCCCGACCTGCTGCAGCGTCGTGTCGGGACTGCCGGGCACGGTTGGCGCCACGACACTGGCGGACAGGCCGCCAGCCTCCATCAGGCGCTTCTCCAGATCGACCAGCGGCTGGAACGGGCTTTCGATAGCGACCTTCACCATGCCGAGCTTGCGGCCCTGCGCGATGAGGCGGTTCACCTTGGAGGGCGACAGGTTCATGGCGAGCGCGATGTCGGACTGCTTCATGCCGTCCACGAAATGCAGCACCAGCACCGTGTAGATCTGGCGGATCGCCTCAAAATCTTCCCTGTTCTCAGCCATGGATATGTCCGTTCATGCCTTTCCGGTCAGCCACGCCGCTTGTTGAGATAGTGGTCGATCGTCACGGCGGCGAGCAGGATCGATCCGCGGATAATGTCCTGCCAGTAGACCGAAACGTCGAGAAGCGCGAGAGAGCTCGACACCACCGACAGCAGGATGGTGCCGAGGATAGCGCCGAGGATCGTGCCGGAACCGCCGGACAGGCTGGCGCCGCCGATCACCGCCGCCGCGATCACGTTCAGCTCCATGCCGATCCCGAACGTCGGCTGGGCCGAGCCGAAGCGGGCCATGTAGATGATGCCGGCCACGCCGCACAGCGCCGAGCAGAGCGTGGTGGTCAGGAACACGACCTTCTTCGTGCGGATGCCGGAATAGGCGGCCGCCTTCTCGTTGCTGCCGGTATAGAACACCTTCCGGAACATCGTCGTGCGCCGCAACAGAAAGTCGAAAAAGACGACCACGACGACGAAGATGACGATGACCACGGGAACGACGCCGATCGAGCCCTGGCCGATGAACTTGAACTCCGGCGGCAGCGTGTAGAGGCCGATCGGCCGGCCCCCCGTGCCGAGCAGGCATAGCCCCCGCGCGATCACCATCACCGCCAGCGATACGATGAAATGGTGCAGTCCGACGCGGGTGACGAAGAAGCCCATCGCAGCCCCGATCGCGGCGCAGGCGGCGATCGCGACGGCCGAGGCCACCCATGGATCGACGCCGCCCAGGAACAGCAGCCCGGCGATCACCATCGCCAGCGCCGTAACCGAGCCGACGGAGAGGTCGATGCCGCC
>JAUYMV010000320.1 GCA_030698645.1 Mesorhizobium sp. | reverse complement strand
GGGGTTGCCGACCTTCTTCACAAATAAACAAAGCAGGCCATGTGGGCACGGCAATCCGCCTGTATCTGATAATCTCGAGCTGACAATCGGCAAGGAGCGTCAGCGTGCTTCCCGGCTTGCCTCTCTCTTTCTGAGGAAAGGCACGACCGACGAAAATCCCTTGGTGGCGGTTGCTACCTAATGGCGGATTTGTGCATCAGGACATCGACGCAACCAGCTCGGAGGGAGGCATGACTCCACCTGACAGTCCCGAATGGCTTCGCCTCGCAGCGGAGCCGCGGCAGGCGTAGGCGCCCGGCCCAAACAACCGGACGAACCGCGTACGGCCGTTTGACCTGACAATCAGAGACTGCTGTCGGATCGATGGCAACGCCATCCAGGCATCCGAACATCCGCCGGTCGATCCCGACCGGCCTGTGAGCAAGCTCACGACAGACCCCGCGCGCCCTGACCGGCGGCGGGGTCGATTTCGTTTGCGTGGGCGGCTTGCTTGCGCAGACCCAGCCGGCGAAGGCGCACCCGCGAAGCCGACATGACGCGCCCAGCAGGGGCCTCCGGCCCCTCGGAGACTCGTGACGGTTTTTCCCGCGCATTGCGACAATCGTGTCGTCTTCCGGTCATGTCCCCGTTACCGCCTCCGGCCAGAATTTGGCCAAAGAAACCGCTGCCGGGGGGGCCGGGATGAGTGTTTTGCAGCGCATCGCGTCGTGGAAAGTCGCGCGGAACTTCAGCATGCGAGCCGTCGCCACACTGGCACTGGGGCTGCTGCTATTCGGCTGCTTTCTCGGCTACCGGCAGATATCCGGAAACTTCCATGTCGTGGCGCCGGGGGAACTGTACCGCTCGGCGCAGCCGACGCCCGACCGTCTCGCCGGCTACGTGGCGGCGCACGGCATCAGGACCGTGGTGAATTTGCGCGGCGCGAACGACGGGGCGGGCTGGTATGACGCCGAGAAGCGCGCCAGCGCGGCGCTTGGCCTGAACCACATCGATTTCGCCATGAGCGCGCGGGCCAGGCTCGGCGACGAGCGCATGTCGCAATTGATCGCCATCCTGCTGACCGCAGAAAAGCCGATCCTGGTGCACTGCATGGGCGGCGCCGATCGCAGCGGCCTGGCCTCCGCGCTCTACCTCACCTTCGTCAAGGGAGTGGCGCCGGAAATCGCCGAGCGCCAGCTCTCCATCTTCTACGGCCATTTCGCCGTGTCCATTTCGAAGACGATGGCGATGGACGAGACCTTCGACGCGATCGAGGCGACGCTTGGCGGCAACGACGTCTAGCAAGGACCTGCGCGGCCAGCCCGCAGGCGTTGCCGGCGATCCGCGGCGCATGCGGAACTGCGGAACGGCGGCGGGGCTTTGCGCTGGCGGCTTCCGGCGCTACAAGACCGGTGGTTCCCGCGCCGCTCCCGGCGCGGCGGGGCCGGATCCTGCACAGGCGGCAGCATGGCGCGCAACGACATTCCACCCGGCCTCGTCAAATGGGCGTATGGCGAAAAGTGGCGCGAGGCGCTCGATCTCGTGCTCGACGATCATTTCCTGCCGGTCTGCGACGAATTCGATCTCGAGGAGGACCGGCTGCACGAGATCCTCGGCGAGGCCGCCTCGGCGGCGCTGTGGACCTGCGCCTTCGAGGACTTCGTGACGAAGGTCGGCGAAGACGGCGAGACCACCATCATCGACGACTATCTGAAGCGGCGCGGCTGGAAGGAATCGGCGTCGGTCCGACGCTATCTTGAGGCGCTCAAGGGGTCGGTGATGAGCCTCTACGAGGTGGGCGAGGTCATGCCGGCGGACTCTTTCCTGGCGCGCGACCTGATCCTCGGCGGCGAGCCGGTGCGCGTGCACGACGCAGGCATGAGCCGCGTGCTCAGGCCGGGCAACACGATCGCGATGCGGGTGCTCGAGGTGTCGGGCCGGAATCGTATGTCCGCCGGCGCGCTGCTGTTCGACGACCAGGCCGCGGCGGCGCTGCGCGAGGAGATCGCCGTCGAGCTGGACGCGATGGCGACGGCGATGCGGGCGGCCGAGGCCGGGGCGAAACCGGAGGAACTGGAGGCGCTCGGCGCGTCAGGCCTGTCGACCGAGGACATGCTGAAGACGACGTTCCTGATCGAGGCGGCGCCGATGTTCTCGTTCGCCTGGATGGAGCATTTCCTCGACAAGGTGCCCGACGAGGAACGGACCCGGCCCGCAGAGGCGCCGGAGCGCGAGCAACCGAGGCATCCGAGGGGCGCGCGCGACTGGGAGTGAAGATGGCGCTCGTCAGGCGTCCGATCCGTAGGATCAGCGGCCGGAACTGGCCCCGACCTGGACCCAGACATAGCCGGAGATCGTGAGTTCCCAATTGCCGGCCTTGATCGTCTTGCCGTCGCCTTCCTCGGCCTCCGGCGGCTCGGCGGCGGGGGTGACGATCGAGTAGTTTCCCTCGACGCCGGGCAGCGGGGCAGCCGGCTTCTTGTCGTCTTTCGCCAAGGCCAGCGGCGCCGCGGCAACGGCAAGAAGCAGTGTCGCGGCCAGCAAGAGGGTCAACCGGGCGACGGGCGACGGGCGGGAATTGGATCGGGGAGTCATCATGCGCGACATATAGCGAATTCCCGCGCGCCCACCAAGACCCAGTCATGGTGGCCGAACCACTTTCGCGACGGTGGTGGGTCAGTTTGAAATTCGGAACCGCGCCGATTGTTCGGCATAGGTAGATGCCACACGCATACGCGCCGGTTCCCGTCCTGTATCCTCGACCCGTCACCCACCTGAACAGGCAAATGGGTGCTTGGAAGAGTTGAGAGCTTTCGCCCGAACGGGAGAAGCGTGATGACAACGCACGATCATGTCGATGCTCAGCAACTTTCGACCCTACGAAATATCCTGAATGATTATTGCGAGCTAGCTGGCGTTTCAGGTAAACATCCAGCGCGGGAGAAACTTGCTCAGCGCTTGATGACACTTTTCAGAGAGGGTATCGACGACCCCAATGAAATAAAGCGAGAGCTTGACAATATATTGAAGGGTCTGAGATCCGATATGATGGCAATTTAGCTCGCCATTTCGGATTGTTGCGCGGGGGTAGGCATGCTTGAACGCGTATGCGGTGTGCCCACCGCTTATGATGCCGTTTCAACCGACCCGCCACCTTCGCAGCCGGCGGCTTGCATTTCGGCTCGATACATTGTAGAACAAATAAAGAACAGACAAACATGTGGACAGCGCCGCCTTTTCGGGCCGGCCCGGCGCATGGCGGCGGCGCAATCGGGTAGAGTGGGCTGATCGGGTCCGCTATGGCGGACGATTTCCATCGGACGAATTTTTTCGGTTTCGGACAAGCGCGGAGCGGTGTCATGGCGGGTAGCGTGAACAAGGTCATTCTGATCGGCAATCTCGGCGCGGATCCGGAAATCCGCCGGCTGAATTCCGGCGATCCGGTCGTCAACCTGCGCATCGCGACCTCGGAATCCTGGCGCGACAAGCAGTCCGGCGAGCGCAAGGAGAAGACGGAGTGGCATCAGGTCGTGATCTTCAACGACCAAATCGCCAAGGTGGCCGAGCAGTACCTGAAGAAGGGCATGAAGGTCTATCTCGAGGGCCAGTTGCAAACGCGCAAGTGGGAGAAGGACGGCGTCGAGCGCTACACGACCGAAATCGTGCTGCAGAAATTCCGCGGCGAACTGCAGATGCTCGACTCGCGCGGCCAAAGCGAGGGCGGCGGCCAGGTTGCCTATGGCGGCGCGCAGCGCTCCGGCGGCTCGGACTTCGGCCAGTCGGGACCGGGCGGCGGCGACTATTCGCGCGGCGGCGGCACGACGTCGGGCGGCAATCGCGGCCGCGACCTGGACGACGAGATCCCGTTCTGAGCCGATCGGGGATCGGGCGTCCATGTGCCAGTGGTGCGGCGATGGCGAAGCGCGGACGGCGGCATTCGAGATCGTCGACCGCCCGCCACAATCGCTGGTGGGCATCGTCTGGGACGGCAGTTTCGCCGACGCCGCCGCCGGTGGCGTGCGGGCGGCGCTGGAAGCCATGCAGGCCCGCCTGGCCGATCTGCCGGGCCTGTTCAAGGGGCCGTTGGTCGGAGTTTCCTGGAACGAGCGGCCGGACGGGTTCCGCTATTTCGTCGGCTACGAGCCGGAGCCGGGCGCGCCGGCGGCCGGCGATCTCGAACGGCTCGACCTGCCGGCGATGCGCTATGTCGTCGCCTGGCACGCGGAAGGCGACGGCGCCGTGGTCGAGCACTATCGCGGCATGCTGCACTGGATGCAGATGCAGGGGGTTCCACGCGACGTGACGCGCCTGCACCATCGCGAGGAATACCCGCTCGACGCCGATTTCGCCGGGCCGCCGGTGCTGCGGCTGATGATGCCGACCGACCCGGCTGCGACGCCGAGGCCGGCCGGGCGTTTCGGCGCCGCCTGAGGAGCTCCGGTGGATCGGCGCCGTCAGTGCGACTTCGGCGCGGACCCGCTCTGCGGCGGCAATTCGTAAATCGTGTAGCCATCGCCGCGGCCGATCTCGACGAAGCCGATCACCCGGAACCATTTGGCGACGTCGGCCCGGTCGGACCAGCTTAGCGACTGGATCGGGCGGTTGCCGCAGAGCGCCTGGATGCGCCTGATGTGGCGCGCGCAGAACCGCACGGTCGAGGCCGTGAAGAAGCGCTCGGCGGCCGCGAACGAGGTGGTCGCGATGTCGTCGGATTCGTCCCAGGACACGATGGCGACCGGCTCGCCGCCATCCACCAAGGCGTGCGCGCGGCCTTCCTTCAGATTCAGAAACAGCGCGTCCTTCGGCGACAGTCCGCGTTGGCCGGCCGACGCGTGTTCGGCGGAGACGCGGTCGGCCAGATGGCTGAACACGGCGGCGAGATCGCGGCTGTGTGCTGTGCGTGCGTCCATTGGCTGCTCCCTCCTAAAGAAGTTAGCCCCCGGCCGGGAGTTTGCCCCATCGGGCGGCATAAGCCAACCGCATCGCACGCGTCGCGCGGGGCAAACGGCGCGACCTGCCCGCCGAAGACGCCCGCCTTTGGGGCGCTCGCCGGGCGCCCGGACGTGATAGGGTCGAGCCGACGCACGAAGAAAAGCCCTGCCGTCGGAGACTGCAATGAACCCCAAAATCGTGGCCCTCACAGACAGCATCCGCGCGCTCGAGGCCGAGCTCGAGGCCGAGATCGCCGGGCGCCGCGCCGGGCTGCGCTTCGGCCTCGAACAGGGCCGCGCCCGGTTCGAGGCGGAGATCCTGCGCCGCCACCGCGAGTTGCGCACCCGGCTGTCGTCCTATGTCTTGCGCGCGCGGCCGCTGGTCGTGCTGACCGCACCGTTCATCTACGCGCTGATCGTCCCGCTCGTCCTGCTCGACGTTTTCGTCACCGTCTACCAGGCGGTGTGCTTTCCGGCCTACGGCATCCGCAAGGTGAAGCGCGGCGACTACCTGATCTTCGACCGGCATCACCTGGCCTATCTGAACGCCATCGAGAAGCTGAACTGCGCCTATTGCTCCTACGCCAACGGCCTGATCGCCTATGTCCGCGAGATCGCCGGACGCACCGAGCAGCACTGGTGCCCGATCAAGCACGCGCGGCGCATGGCAGGCGCCCACCCGGCCTATGCCGGGTTCGAGGATTATGGCGACGCCGAGGCCTATCGCGAACTGATCGAGCGCGGTCAGTCCGGCGGCGAAAAATAGGCGCATGACGGCGTCCGCGGCGGCGGGCCGGCGCTACATCGCGGCGAGTTCGCGGATTCCGTCGGCGACGAACTGGACGGCGAGCGCCGCCAGGATGACGCCGAGCAGCCGCGTCAGGATCGAGCGGCCGGTATGGCCGAGGAAGCGGTCGACGCGTTCGGCGAGCAGAAACACGAGATAGGTCAGCAGGATGCCGACGAGGATGATGCCGACCAGCGCCGCCTGTCCGGCGATGGTCGGAAACGTGCCGGAGAGCAGCACCGTTGCCGATATGGCGCCGGGGCCGGCGATCAGCGGGATGGCGAGCGGGAAGGCGGCGATGTTGTGGATGTGGTCGCGCGTGATGGCGATGTCGGCGCTCTTCTCCTTGCGCTCCTGGCGGCGCTCGAAGACCATCTCGAAGGCGATGTAGAACAGCAGGAAGCCGCCGGCGACGCGGAACGCCGGCAGCGTGATGCCGAACACCGACAGGATCGACGCGCCGGCGACGGCGAAGAGGGCAAGCACCGCGAAGCCGATGATCGAGGCGCGCATGCCGACCTGCTGGCGCTCCTGCCGGTTCATGCCGCGCGTCAGCGCCAGGAAGAGCGGCGCCAGGCCCGGCGGATCGATGGTGACGAGGATCGTCACGAAGGCGTTGAACAGGCTGTCGAGGCTCGGCATCGGCGGTGCTCCCATGCGGAACCTAGCCTGTGGCGACCATCGCCGCCAGAGGCGTGGAGAATGGCCGCCGCGCGATCGTCATCGCAATCCGCGTCGCGCTTTTTCGATCAGGCGGGAACGTAGGTCAGCCGGATCACGTCCTCGTCGAGACGATCGGTGGCGACGAGGCGCAGCGGCGGCCGCGGGCCGGCGAAGAACGGCGTGCCGCGCCCGAGCACGACGGGGTGGAGGTAGAGCCGGTACTCGTCGATGAGCGCCAGCTCGGTCAGGCTGCCTGCGAGGTCCGGTCCGGACACGGCGATCTCGCCCGCGAGCCGGGACTTGAGGCCGCGTACCACCGCCCCGATGTCATCGGCAACGAGCGTGGCGTTGGGGCCGACGGAGTCCAGTGTGCGCGACACGACCCATTTCGGCTGCCGCCGCCACGCGGCCGCGAACGCGCGTTGTTCCGCGGTCCACTCGGGACGGTCGTCGTCCCAATAGCGCATGATCTCGTACATGCGGCGGCCGTAGATGCTGCCCGTCAGGTCGCGGACATGCTCCGTCCAGTGGCGAAAGAGCGCGGGACCGACGGCAAAACCGTCGTGATCGACAAAGCCGTCAAGGGACTGGTTCATTCCGAAGACGAGCTTCGCCATGCTGCAATCTCCACTTTGTGCTTCCCAGGGCCGAAGCCCGGTCCTTTCCGTCAATGCGCCGGCGGGACGCCTGCGACGCGCAGCGGCGAGCGCGGATGTAGCAGGACGGCGAGGGCAAGCAGCGTCGTCGCCACGCTGCCGGCGGCGATGCCTGCCGCCTGGATCGGCGTCCACGACGGGTCGGCGATGTTGCGCACGGTAAAGAATGCTGCCTCGCCGGTCGGGCCGGCGCTGCCGACCACCAGGATCGCCATCAGATTGTTGCCGAAGTGCAGGCCCATCGCCGCGCCGAGGTCGCCGGTGCGCCAGGCGAGGATGGCGGCGGAGACGCCGAAGCCGCCGACGGTGATCAGCCCGGCCGCGTTCATCCAGGCGCTGGCGCTGGCGTTCCAGTGCATGAGCATGAAGGCCAGCGCCGGCAGCGCCGCCCAGATCCAGGGCGAGCGGAAGCGGTGGCCGAGCGCTTGCGGGAGATAGCCGCGAAACAGCAGTTCCTCGGCCGAGCTTTGCAGCAGGATGCAGGCGGCGAACGGCAGCAGCGCGGCCAGCCATTGCGCGGGCGAGATGTCGCCACGCTCGATATGCGGGTCCGCCAGCAGCCAGAGCGGGATCGAGACCGCGCCGAGGACCACCGCGACGACCAGGCCGCGGCGGAAATCGGCGCGCGAGATGCGGTCGGCCGCGCCGAGCAGGCCGCTCAGGCGGCGCTTGTGGAGCAGCCGGAGGGCAAGCCAGAGCGCCGGCCAGATCGACGCGATGGACAGCAGCTGCAGCGCGAGCCCGGTCCGCGTCGCTACGATCTCGCCAAGGGTCAGGCCGGTCAGCAGCGTCGGCATGCCGGGGACGACGCGCTGCGCCACGAGGACGAGCATCGCGCCGCCGAAGATGACGACCATGCTGCCGGC
The DNA here is from genome assembly GCA_030698645.1 of Mesorhizobium sp. GTDB lineage: Bacteria > Pseudomonadota > Alphaproteobacteria > Rhizobiales > Rhizobiaceae > Mesorhizobium_A. The sequence continues at coordinate 5,624 of JAUYMV010000320.1, read as the reverse complement.
CACCCACACCACCAGCACGAGCGCGATGGCGAGCACGATGCGCGGCAGGCTGTTGGGGCCTTCGCCGGCCTTGGCGACATAGGCGGCGAAACGGTCCGAGTCCTGGGTCAAGATGCGATTCCGGTGCGGGTTGTCCGGCGCACCATGCGTACCGGGCGCGGCGAAGATCAATCCCGCGGCGTGAAATTCGCTCCGGCGCGAGGGGAAAGCCGGCAGACGATTCGCCGCCCCGCCGGCTTCCGTCCGCCCGCTTGGCGTCCCGCTTCGGGGGCGGAATTTTATATTGCTTGCAAGTGATTGTTATTACGCATGAAAACCCCTGTTTGAAAGCGCCGGCCCGGATTGGAGAATTGGGCGGGCTTCCTATATAAGGAAGCATGATTCCCGAACATTGCGTGATCCCAATTGAGTGATTTGACAAAACCGCCGCGCGGACCGGGCGACGGCCCGAGCGGCATCGAACCGATCTCCATCGTCGAGGAGATGCAGCGCTCCTATCTCGACTATGCGATGAGCGTCATCGTTTCCCGCGCGCTGCCCGACGTGCGCGACGGGCTGAAGCCGGTGCACCGGCGCATCCTCTTCGCGGCGCATGAGAGCGGCTACCACTGGAACCGCAAATATGTGAAGTCGGCGCGCCCCGTCGCCGACGTGATGGGCAAATACCATCCGCATGGCGACGCCTCGATCTATGACGCCCTCGTGCGCATGGCGCAGGACTGGTCGCTGCGCGTGCCGCTGATCGACGGGCAGGGTAATTACGGCTCGATCGACGGCGATCCGCCGGCGGCGATGCGCTATACCGAATCGCGCCTGCAGAAGGTCGCGCACGAACTGCTGGAGGACATCGACAAGGATACGGTCGATTTCCAGGAGACCTATGACGGCTCCGGCCGCGAGCCGAAGGTGCTGCCGGCGCGGTTTCCGAACCTGCTGGTCAACGGCTCTGGCGGCATCGCGGTCGGCATGGCGACCAACATCCCGCCGCACAATCTGATCGAGATCTGCAACGGCGCGATCGCGCTGATCGACAACCCGGCGATGGAACTCCCCGACCTGATGGAAATCATCCCGGGTCCGGATTTCCCGACCGGTGGCATCGTGCTCGGGCGTTCGGGCATCTACAGCGCCTATTCGACCGGCCGCGGCTCGATCCAGATGCGCGGCAAGGTGCATGTCGAGCCGATGCGCGGCGACCGCGAGGCGATCATCGTCACCGAGGTGCCGTACCAGGTCAACAAGGCGACGATGATCGAAAAGATGGCCGAACTGGTGCGCGACAAGCGCATCGAGGGCATTTCCGACATCCGCGACGAAAGCGACCGCCAGGGCTACCGCGTGGTCATCGAGCTGAAGCGCGACGCCAACGCCGACGTGATCCTGAATCAGCTCTACCGCTTCACGCCGCTGCAGACGTCCTTCGGCGCCAACGTGGTGGCGCTGAATGGCGGCAAGCCGGAACAGCTGACGCTGATCGATCTCTTGAAGGCGTTCAACACGTTCCGCGAGGAAGTGGTGAGCCGGCGGACGAAATTCCTGCTGCGCAAGGTGCGCGACCGCGCGCATGTGCTCGTCGGCCTCGCCATCGCGGTGGCCAATATCGACGAGGTGATCCGGCTGATCCGCCAGGCGCCCGATCCGCAGACGGCGCGCGAGCAGTTGATGGAGCGGCGCTGGCCGGCGGCCGACGTCGAGTCGCTGATCCTGCTGATCGACGATCCGCGCCACCGCATCAACGACGACGACACCTACAATCTGTCGGAAGAGCAGGCGCGCGCGATCCTCGAACTGCGCCTGGCCCGCCTGACCGCGCTCGGACGCGACGAAATCGCCGACGAACTGGCGACGATCGGCGCCGAGATCAAGGACTATCTCGACATTCTCGGCTCGCGGGCGCGCATCCAGACCATCGTCAAGGACGAGCTGGCGGCGGTGCGCGACGAATTCGGCACGCCCAGGCGCACCGAGCTCGTCGACGGCGGCATCGACATGGAGGACGAGGACCTCATCCAGCGCGAGGACATGGTCGTCACGGTGACGCATGAGGGCTACATCAAGCGCGTGCCGCTCTCGATCTACCGGGCGCAGGCGCGCGGCGGCAAGGGCCGCTCCGGCATGGCGACCAAGGAAGAGGATTTCGTCACACGCCTGTTCGTCGCCAACACGCACACGCCGATCCTGTTCTTCTCCTCGCGCGGCATCGTCTACAAGGAAAAGGTCTGGCGCCTGCCGATCGGCACGCCGCAGTCGCGCGGAAAATTCCTGCGCAACATGCTGCCGCTGGAGGCGGGCGACCGCATCACGGCGATCCTGCCCTTGCCCGAGAACGAGGAGAGCTGGGGCGAACTCGACGTGATGTTCGCGACCACGCGCGGCACGGTGCGGCGCAACAAGCTCAGCGAGTTCGTCCAGGTCAACCGCAACGGCAAGATCGCCATGAAGCTGGAGGAGGAGGGCGACGAGATCCTCGGCGTCGAGACCTGCACCGACAATGACGACGTGCTGCTGACGGCCGACACGGGCCAGTGCATCCGCTTCCCCGTGACCGACGTGCGCGTCTTCATGAGCCGGAATTCGACCGGCGTGCGCGGCATCTCGATGGGCGAGGGCGACCGCGTCATCTCCATGTCGATCCTCGGCCATGTCGACGCGACGCCGACCGAACGCGCCGCCTATCTCAAGCAGGCGGTCATCGAGCGCAAGGCGGCGGCGATCGCCGCGGGCATGGAGGCGGGCGGAGACGAGGAAGACATCGCTCTGACAAACGAGGAGGTCGGCGAGATCAGCGACCTGCCGGCGGAACGCTACGAGGAACTGAAGGCGCGCGAGCAGATGGTGCTCACTGTGACGCAGTTCGGCTATGGCAAGCGCTCGTCGTCCTACGACTTCCGGCTCACCGGCCGCGGCGGCAAGGGCATCCGCGCCACCGACGTCTCGAAAGTGGCGGAGATCGGCAGGCTCGTTGCGACGTTCCCGGTCGAGAACGGCGACCAGATCATGCTGGTGTCGGATGGTGGCCAGGTGATCCGTGTGCCGGTCAACGGCATCCGCATCGCCAGCCGCGCCACCAAGGGCGTGACGATCTTCGACACGGCGGAAGGCGAGAAGGTCGTGTCGGTCGAGCGGATCAATGAGCCGCAGGGCGACGAGGAAGAGATCGTGGCGACCGAGACGGGCGAGGCGCCGACGGATGCGCCGGATGAAACCGGACCGACGGAGTAGACGCCGCGCAGGGGCGGCGTCGGCAGAGGCGGCGAAAGACTAGCGCGGCAGGAACAAATGGCGCTTCTCGATGCGCTGTTCCTGGCGTTCGCGACGGCTTTCTTCCTGAAGGCCGAACGCGGTGGCGATCAGCATGGCAATCATCATGGCGGCGGCAAGCATCAGAATGATCATGGCGTCATCTCCTTCGCAGCAATAACGGACGAATGCGGTTTCGGTTTCATGTCCTGCGATGCCGTTTTAGTCATCGCGCCGTGAAGCCATGCTGAGCGCCGCGTTCATCCGGCGTTCAGCCGGGCCGCCGGATGGGGAACCGCGCCATTGCAGCCCGCATCGACTGGGCGAATTGCCTTTGTGACCAAGGAACACTAGAAGCACGTCCCATGATCCAGCGCACGGCCATCTATGCAGGTTCCTTCGATCCGTTGACCAACGGCCATCTCGACGTGCTGAAAGGTGCGCTGACGATCGCCGACACCGTCTATGTCGCGATCGGCATCCAGCCGTCGAAGACGCCGGTGTTCAGTCTCGAGGAGCGCATTTCGCTGATCGAATCGGCGGCCAGGGCCGAACTCGGCGCCGACGCGGCGCGCCTCAAGGTCATCGCCTTCGAGGGTCTCGTCATCGATGCGGCGCGCAAGAACGGCGCGGGCATCCTGATTCGCGGGCTGCGCGACGGCACTGATCTCGACTACGAAATGCAGATGGCGGGCATGAACGAGACCATGGCGCCGGACCTGCAGACGGTTTTTTTGCCCGCCAGCCCGTCGGTGCGCACGATTACCGCCACATTGGTCCGCCAGATAGCCGCGATGGGCGGCGACATCCGCCCCTTCGTTCCCGCCGATGTCGCAACGCCGCTGGCGGCCAAATTCCCATCCTGAGCATCCGGAGTGCCCATATGTCCCGACTGAATTTCGCAGCCGCCTTTGCCATGCTTGCAACGCTGGCTTTCGCGCCGGCGGCACAGGCCGCCGCGCCCGAAGACACGATGATCATCACGCTGAAGGACGGCGACGTCACCATCGCGCTTCGCCCCGACCTCGCGCCCAAGCACGTCGCGCAGATCAAGGCGCTGGTCCGCGAAGGCGCCTATGACAATGTCGCGTTCCACCGCGTCATCAAGGACTTCATGGCGCAGACCGGCGACGTGCAGTTCGGCGACATGCAGGACGGCTTCGTCGCATCGCGCGCCGGCACCGGCGGCTCCGACAAGCCGGATTTGCCGGCTGAATTCTCCGCAGAGCCCTTTGTGCGCGGCGTCGTCGGCATGGCGCGCTCGCCCGATCCGGACTCCGCCAACTCGCAGTTCTTCATCATGTTCGCGCCCAATCCGGGCCTCGACGGGCAGTATACGGTGGTCGGCCAGGTCGAATCCGGCATGGAATTCGTCGACGCGATCAAGAAGGGACAGGGCGCCAATGGCGAGGTCTCCGAGCCCGACCGCATGATCAAGGTGCGCATCGCATCCGATCCAACGAATTGACATCAACACGATTGAACGGAAGGAATACGACATGGCCGAGATCAAGGATCCGGAAAACACGCTGATCATGGAGACGACCAAGGGCAAGGTCGTCATCCAGCTCCTGCCGGACGTCGCGCCAAAGCACGTCGCGCGCATCAAGGAGCTCGCCCGCGAGCAGTTTTATGACGGCGTGGTGTTCCACCGCGTCATCGAGGGCTTCATGGCGCAGGGCGGCGATCCGACCGGCACCGGCATGGGCGGCTCGAAGAAGCCGGACCTGCCGGCCGAATTCTCCAACGTCCCGCATGTGCGCGGCACCTGCTCGATGGCGCGCTCGTCGAACCCGAACTCGGCCAATTCGCAGTTCTTCATCTGCTTCGGCGACGCGGCCTTCCTGAACCGTCAGTACACGGTCTGGGGCCAGGTCATCGAAGGCATGGACAAGGTCGACCAGATCAAGCGCGGCGAGCCGGTCAAGAGCCCGGACTCGATCGTCACCATGCGCGTCGCAGCCGACGCGACGGCCTAGACCGGCGATGCGGGCGCTCGCGACATCCCTCGTTCTGGCTTGTCTCGCGACGCCCGCGCTCGCCACCGGCGAAATCGTCTGCTCGGACGGCAAGGGCGTGTCGGTCGACCTGCTCGTCGGCCATGTGCCTTTCCTGTCGATCGCGCGGGCGATCGTCAGCGTCGGCGACAAGGACTGGTCGACGCAGCCCGACCTGATGCCCGGCACCCCCATCGCCGTCGCCCATTCGTACGCGGACGACGGGCAGATGCTGGTCGATATCGCCGACGACGGCATGAACGAGGTCATCATCAGGCTGCGCGTGTTCAAGGCGAAGGACGGCGACAAGAGTGCCGCGGGCGGTGTGCTGTCGGTCAAGGGCGAGGGCGCCTTCGTCGTCGACTGCTCCGAACCGGAATGAAGGTC
>JAUYMV010000316.1 GCA_030698645.1 Mesorhizobium sp. | reverse complement strand
TGCCCTATGGTTGGCAGCACATTGGCTCGTGCCTATGTTTGCCGGGGAGGGTGAAGGAAAGGCCGGTCAATTTGGTGATCAGTTTGGCTGGATAAACGCACTGTTTTCTGGCTTCGCGTTCGCCGGAATCATCGTAACCATCCTGCTTCAGCGGACCGAATTGGCGTTACAGCGTAAGGAGTTGCGCCTCACTAGAGATGAGATGTCGAAATCTACCGCGCAACTTGCGGAGCAGAGTAGAGCAATCTCCAAACAGAATTTCGAGTCGACGTTCTTTCAGTTGGTAGGCCTGCACAATGATATTGTGAAAAATGTGCAGAAGGGAAAACTAGTTGGAAGAGACTGTCTTCGAAATATTTACTACAGCATGGAGGCGACGAGGAACGCCGGTTTTAAAAGAGTGGTCGAAGTTCTGGAAATGGAAAGACAACATATCGGCCACTATTTTCGAAACCTGTATCGGATATATAAGTTTGTCGACGAAACATTTTTAAGAGACGGACAGACCGATTTCGAAAAAGCAAAATTCTACACGGGAATTATCCGTGCGCAGCTTTCGCAGCTAGAGTTGACGCTCGTTTTTTATAATGGTCTCACTGCAGCCGGCGAAAATTTCGTCCCGCTCATAGAGAAATACGCAGTGTTCGAGCCTCTAGATAGAAGTAAACTCCTGTTTTCCGGCGATCGGGATAAGTATTCAGTAAAGGCTTTCGGGGACTCCGAAATAGCCGAAGATCGGCCGCTCAATAGCTTGGAAGATCGATGAACCGGCGTCGCATCCCTCGACGTCAATCACAACCCTGATTGAACCTTTCGCTACGGCTCCTAGCCGAGAAAAAAAGCTGGTCCGGCGGGTCGCCTCAAAAACTGGACCAAGAGACACCTCACGATCTGTCGTTGTTGTGGGACGACCCAACTTATCTGTGCATGCGCGATTGCGGTTTCAAGTGAAAGAAAATCCCCGCCGAAACGGGGATAGCTGGGCGCACCGGTAGGACCTACCGAGCAGGAGTACATGGGCGGCGACAGTCCAGATATTGAATCTTCGCCCCGCCCGCGTTTCTCATCCCTTCGCCCCATTGCCGGTTTCCGATCGGCGGTGCAGTATGGCTTCACCCAGCCGCGCCGCATTGTCGCTTGAGCCAGGCAAGACGATGCGTGAGGCAGAAGCCGACCAGGCTGGCCGGGACCGGACGGAGCGAAGACTCCTGCCGGAAGGGCGAGGATGAGGGAGGATCTATGTCTGACGTTTCGTTGGTTGTGAACGGCCGGAAAGTCTCCGGCTCGGTGGAGGACCGCACGCTTCTGGTCCATTTCCTGCGCGAGAATCTGGGCCTGACCGGCACCCATGTCGGCTGCGACACGTCGCAGTGCGGCTCCTGCATCGTGCATGTCGACGGCAAGGCGGTGAAGTCGTGCACCATGCTCGCGGTGCAGGCCTCCGGCTCGACGGTGACCACGATCGAAGGCCTCGCCAACGGCGCCGAACTGCATCCGGTGCAGGCGGCGTTCAAGGAGCATCACGGCCTGCAATGCGGTTTCTGCACGCCCGGCATGATCATGTCGGCGACCGACATGATCGCGCGCCATCCCGAGGGCCTCGACGAGGCGACGGTTCGCGCCGAACTCGAGGGCAACATCTGCCGCTGCACCGGCTACCACAACATCGTCAAGGCGGTGCTTGCGGCATCGAAGACGATGTCGAAGGGCAAGGGCAAGGCGAAGGCGGCGTAAGGTTGGCGAATGGGGAGTGGCGAGTGGCGAGTGGGGAAGCAGGAAGCCGGTAGAGGTCAGTTTGGCCATTCCGCTTGTCCTGTAGCCCCGTTCGCCACTCGCCATTCGCCAGTCGCCCTTTTTCACTCTGGGAGGAGTTTCCAAGATGGGCATTGAAGGCATTGGCGCCCGCGTCGCGCGCAAGGAAGACAAGAGATTCATCACCGGCGCCGGCCGCTATGTCGACGACATGGTCGTTCCAGGCATGAAGCATGCGGCCTTCGTGCGCAGCCCGCACGCCCATGCCGAGATCAAGAAGATCGACCTGAAGAAGGCCAAGGCCATGCCGGGCGTCATCGACGTCCTGGTCGGCAAGGAGATCAAGGCCGACGGCATTGGCAACCTGATCTGCGGCTGGATGATCCATTCCAAGGACGGCACGCCGATGAAGATGGGCGCCTGGTCGCCGATGGCGGTCGACCGCGTCCGCTATGTCGGCGACGCGGTGGCGATCGTCGTGGCCGACACCAAGGGCCAGGCGCGCGACGCGGCGGAAGCCGTCGAGATCACCTACAAGGAACTGAAGGCCGTCACCCAGGCGCCCGACGCCCTGAAGAAGGGCGCGCCGCAGCTCCACCCCGAGGCCGACGGCAACCTGATCTACGACTGGGACATCGGCAATGCCGACGAGACGACGGCTGCCTTCGCCAAGGCCGCCCATGTCGTCAAGATGGACATCGTCAACAACCGCCTGGTGCCGAACGCCATGGAGCCGCGCGCCGCGCTCGGCCACTACGACAAGTCCGAGGACCATTACACCTGCTGGACGACCTCGCAGAACCCGCATGTCGCCCGCCTGGTGATGAGCGCCTTCTACAACGTCGCGCCGGAAAACAAGCTGCGCGTCATCGCGCCCGACGTCGGCGGCGGCTTCGGCTCCAAGATATTCATCTATCCGGAAGAAATCGTCTGCCTCTGGGCGTCGAAGCGGACCGGCGTGCCGGTCAAATGGGTCGCCGACCGCACCGAGAGCTTCCTCACCGACGCGCATGGCCGCGACCACCACACCCATGCAGAGATGGCCTTCGACAAGAACCACAAGATCTTGGGCTTCAAGGTCGAGACCGTCGCCAATCTCGGCGCCTACATGTC
>JAUYMV010000314.1 GCA_030698645.1 Mesorhizobium sp. | reverse complement strand
CGATCGACGGCGGGATCAGCGGCCCGAGCACCGAGGAGGCGACCGTCAGCGCGGCGGAATATTCCCGCTTGTAGCCGCGCCGCTCCATCTCCGGCACCAGCGCGCTGGTGATCGCGGCGGCATCGGCCACCGCCGAACCCGACATCGAGGACAGGAAGATCGCGGTCGCGACGTTGACATGCCCCAGCCCGCCCCTGAAACGGCCGACGATCAGCATGGCCAGATCGATCAGCGCGCGCGTGATGCCGCCGCGCGTCATCAGCTCGCCGGCGAGGATGAACAGCGGCATGGCGAGGAAGGTGAAGACGTCGAGCTGCGACAGCACGCGCTGCGGCAGGATGGCGAGGTAGCGCGCCTGGTCGGCCGCCACGAAGCTGAGCACCGCCGCCGCCCCCGTGACATAGGCGATGGCGACGCCGCCCGCGAGCGACGCGGCGGTAAACAGGATGAGGAAGATCCAGGCCATGCAGGCGTCCAATTTTGTCCAATCATTTTCCTATAAGAAAATTTGTCAAATGAATTTTCCGATGCTACCCATGATCGACACTCACGGGAGATTCCCATGGCGCCGGCAGAAAAGTCCCGATCAGCCGAGGATGCGCGCGAAGCCGCTGCTTTCGGCGCCCGGCTGCGCCGGTTGCGGCAGGCATCCGGGCTGACCCTGAAGGATCTGGCCGAACGAGCCGGGCTCGCCATCTCGACGATTTCCAAGATCGAGAACGACCGCATGTCGCCGACCTACGACGTGCTGCTCAGGCTCGCCGCCGGCCTGGCGATCGACCTGTCGGCGCTGCTGGAGGGGCCCGCGCCAGCCGCCGTCCAGTCGCTTGGCCGGCTCGACGTGACGCGCGCCGGCGCCCGCCTGAAGCACCCGACCGGCACCTATGTCTACGAGCCCTTCGCCACCGGCCTGACCCGCAAGGGCATGGACCCGACCTTCGTCACGGTGACGGCGCGCAGCATCGACGAATTCCCCGCCCTGATCCGGCACCCCGGCGAGGAACTGGTCTACGTCATCTCCGGCACGGTGGAACTGCACGCCGAATTCTACGCGCCGATCCGCCTGGAGGCCGGCGACAGCGTCTACTACGACGCCACCATGGGCCATGCCTACGTCTCGGTCGGGCCGGAGGACGCGACGATCCTCAACATCTGCTGCGGGACCGGCGGCGTGCCTCCCGTCGAACTCCCCGGAGCCGCGTCATGACACTGTCCACCGCCGACTATGAAGCGCATGACGCGACCGGTCTCGCGGCGCTGGTCCAGAACGGCGAGATCAGCGCACGCGAGCTCGTCGAGACGGCGATCGCGCGCATCGAGGCGCTGAACCCGTCGATCAACGCGGTCATCCTGAAGGCCTATGACCAGGCGCTGGACGAGCTCGACCGGCGCACCGATCGGCCTTCCTTCCTCGGCGTGCCCTATCTTGTCAAGGATCTGCACGCCCCGGTGCGCGGACTGCCGCTGACCAATGGCAGCCGCATGTTCGTCGATCCGCCCGCCACCTTCGATTCCACGCTGATCGCCCGGCTACGCGCCGCCGGCTTCGTCATGCTCGGCCGCACCAATTCGCCGGAATTCGGCCTCAGCGCCTCGACCGAGCCGCACCGCTACGGCCCGACGCGCAATCCGTGGAATCGCGCGCGGATCGCCGGCGGGTCGAGCGGAGGGGCGGGCGCGGCGGTCGCGAGCGGCATGCTGCCGGCGGCGCACGCGACCGACAGCGGCGGGTCGATCCGCATTCCGGCCTCCTGCAACGGTCTCGTCGGACTGAAGCCGACGCGCGGGCTCAATCCCTACGGGCCGCATCGCGGCGACGCGGCGCACGGCATCAGCCACGAGCACGCGGTCACGCGCACGGTGCGCGACACGGCGGCGATCCTCGACGTCACCGCCGGCCCCGATGTCGGCGCGCCCTATTTTTCCCGTCCGCCCGAGGGCGGCTTCGTCGCCGCGCTCGCCCGTCCGCCGCGGCGGCTCAGGATCGGCTTCTGGACCAGATCGCTCGAGGACGCGGCGATCGACCCGGAATGCGTGAGCGCGGTCACGGGCGCGGCAAGGCTGCTGGAGGGATTGGGCCATTCCGTCGAGGAGCGGCGCCCCGACTTCGACTGGCGCACCATAGTCGAATCGCAGTTCAACGTGCTGATGACGGGACTGGGGCCGATGGTGGCGATGATGGAGCGCCAGCGCGGCCGTCCGCTGTCGGACGGCGAACTGGAGCCACAGACCGCCGCGGTCGTCGCCCGCGGACGGGTGGCGAGCCTCGAGTTCTATCTCGGCAACCTGACGCGCATGCAGCTCGAAGTCAGGCGCATGGCGGCCTTCTTCGAGGAATTCGACGTCTTCGTCACGCCGACGATGGCCACGCCGCCGCCGCCGCTCGGCTGCCTGCCGACGGACGATGGCGATGTCGAGGGGTTTCTCGCCAAGGTCCTGGCGCTCGCGCCCTTCGCCGCGCCGTTCAACGCATCCGGCCAGCCGGCTGTCAGCCTGCCGCTGCACTGGTCGGCGGACGGCCTGCCGGTCGGCGTGCAGTTCGCCGGCCGCTACGGCGAGGACGCCACGCTGCTGGCCCTCGCCGCGCAGCTGGAAAGCGCCCAGCCCTGGGCGCAGCGCCGGCCGCAGCAAGGCTGAAGGCCAAGCGCCGGCGTGCGCCGCGGAACATTGGAGCTATCTTGAGAAGAATGAACTCCGCCTCAGCGCGGAGGAAGGTTTGGTGGAGCCAATCGGAAGCTCCACCAATCGATGCTATTGTGTTGATATTGTTGATATCAAAGCGTAATCTGCCCGCTCAATTGGTCTGAAAGATTGGTCTGAATGGCACGAAAGCCCCGACGCTACCTCGTGCTCAAAGGCAACATCTATTGGTTCAAGCGGGATATTCCCACTGCGATCCGGCAGCACTTCGGCGGCAAGACCGCATATCTCGAAAGCCTCGATACCGGGGACGTTCTAACCGCACGTGACAGGCGGGACGCCGTGGAGCGTGCGGTCGATGGCATGTTCGCAAACGCTAAGGCCGGCACTCCCCTTGTCGGGTCACAGGACGCTATCCGCGATTTGGGCGAGATATGGGCCGCCGAGCTCACCGAGAGCCGGGCGGACCCTTATGCTTGGACGGCGAAGACCTCAGGCCGATCGGTCGCTGAGGTGGCCGACGAAGAAGTAGACAGCGCCGAAGGCTTTATTCATGACAAGGCCGACGACATTGAGCGCAGCTACGGGGCGGCGGGGAAAGCCCGCTTCCTTGGGATCGCGTTTGGACGGGTCGCCGTGGACTTTCATCTCGCGGCCCATCTGGCAGAGGCATCGGCGCTCGCGCCTAAAACCCTCAACGGGTGGCGCGGCCAGATCAACCGGTTCGCGGCATGGGCCGGCGTGGAGGGCCTTGACCTCGGTGACGTGGATCGAAGGGCAGCCGGGCGCTACGTTACTGCCAAGATCGTGCCGATGAACTCCCGCACCGCCGCCAAGCATCTCTCCGCCCTTAAGACCTATTGGACGTATCTGATTGGGCGGGGCCACGCAGTTGGCGAAAACCCTTGGGAGGGGCAGATCAAGGCCCGTAAGGGCAAGAGAGCGGAGAGGAGCGCCGTCGAGAAAGAGCGCCCGTTCACCGACAAGGAGATGCAAACCCTTCTCTTTGCCGACTATCCAAAGAAGCTCAACAAAGCCCACAGGGAGCAAATTCACGATGCGATACGAATGGCAGCTCTGTCCGGCTTACGGCTGGCCGAGGTAATCACGCTCCAGGTCGCGGAGTGCCAAAACGGAATGTTTGATATCCAGCAGGGAAAGACGGCGACCGCTGCCCGGCGGGTTCCAATTCATTCCGAACTTGAGGGCATCATAGGACGCCGGACCGTAGGCAAGAGCCTGAACGATTGGCTGTTTCACGAACTGTCGAAAGAACGCGATCCGGGTGACATATTTGGAAAGAGGTTCGGCCGCTATCGCGAGCGGCTGGGGGTCGCTGCCGATATCGAGGGAAAGCGCCGGAGCCTTGTCAACTTCCACTCCTTTCGGCGCTGGTTTATCACCGAGGCGGAGCGGGCCGGACAGCCCGAAACGACCATCGCTGCCGTAGTGGGACACGCTGCGGGGCGGCGCTCGATGACCTTTGGAGTTTATTCAGGTGGCCCTTCTGATGAGCAGCGGCGGGCGTGTGTTGAGGCGGTTAAGGCGCCGGTTAGTTTGGCTAGCGTTCGGCATTCTGGGATGCGGGTAGGCGGTCAGTTCTAATCTCACGATTGGACCCCGCACTGTCCGAAAGCTCGGCAAGGGACGAAGTCGAAGCGAGCAAGTAGCCGCTAACGTGCAGAAACATCGCCCCGTCCTCTTTGGCGCTCCACTTACCGGGATAAGTAGTGCGGGAGCGTTCTTCCCCTTGCCACTCCTCTCCATCTTTGATTTTCTGACGCTGGGTGTTTTTCGGGAGGTTGGGCGTCTTGATTTCGACTGGAGTGGCTACGGCCGGCGGCAACAAGGTGATGGGCCAATCACTTATCGGAGTGACCCGGTGTCCTCATTGCGGCATCGCTAGTCCGAGCTTAACGTGCGAGTGGGCAAGCAATGGTCCGATGCGCGGGTCGGACGCAAGCAAGGGCGGGTCTTGGTGGGGAGCCTACAAGTGCACAACTTGTGGCGATATAACTACTGCCTCCGGGCAGTATGCGGGTAATCATTTTGGTGTCTTTGGGCTGTTCCCCTCGCCCCGGAGAGCCCATGAGGATCTGCCGGAGCCTGCCCGAACATTTCTGCAACAGGCCTACGAGACATTGCATGCGCCCGACGCAGCGGCCCTAATGGCAGGCAGCGCAGTCGATGGTATGCTGAAGCATCATGGCTACAGCAATGGATCACTTTACTCGCGTATTGACGAGGCGCTTGCAGCCAATTTGCTCACACAGGGAATGGCCAAATGGGCCCACTCTGTTCGCCTTGAGGCCAATCGTCCGAGACACGCAGACAAGGAGCAACCCCACGTATCTCCCGAAGAAGCGAAGCAGTCAGTCGAATTCGCCGAAGCGCTCGGCAACTTCCTGTTTGTCTTGACCGCGAAGATTTCTCGGGGGATCGAGGCGGCGAAAAAGGCCAGTATTTTCGACTAGCTTGGCCGGCACCCTACTTCACAACAAACGCAGCACGGCGGCATCAGCGATACGCCAGTAGGCTGCGGGATATTGTTGGCCGAAGGGGTAGCTTCTAGGAAGCCAGAATGAGGAGGCTAGTCCCGCTATAGGCCTCCGAGTTTTTCATCTGTTACGACAACCGTCCTCCAATCAGTTTCAAAAGCGCCGAAAAAGCGCGAGTGCTTCGAACTCGACAGATTGCGGCTCCCAAAAACCCCCGTGCCCCCTCGCGATCCAATAGCGGCAACGCAAATCTACCTGTGCAAGCACGCATTACTCCCTCAAGGCCTAAAGGCTGTGCCGCGCCCCGAACTCACGATATCGCTTCTCTAAATTCCGCTTGCTTGGGGCGCGGGCTGCCTCCTCGGGCTGACGAAGCCTTGTTCCAGCGAGTTTGGAGTAGGAGGATATTTTCAGTGCTTCTGCGATGACCACAGTTCGGGTCACGGGCTCGATAGCCAGAAGGCCGCAGTCGAATAGTGTGTGGAGATCAGTCCTCAGTAGCAGCCCATTCGAAACATGGTGCGTGAGCCTGCCGAGATACGGCGTGATGTGCGCGGCTTCGAGGACGTCCGCTACCGCGCAGCCCGTGATCGCACAGCGACGACCGTAGGCTTCTAGAAGCGCGGCCCTGAAAGCGGGCTGGCCTCTACGCACTCGAATTGCACGGATGGCGCGCTCCCGCTCGTCCTCAACACTGTCAGGATCGAAGCTGGGATCGTCAGCTAGTTCGCTACCGATCGTCGGCAGCAAAGGCAGGCGCGGGGGCAGACGCTTCTCCAGTTCGACAGCAACGTCGTCAGGGACACTGATCCCGCTCGACCGAGTTGTGACAAGCGTCGCGGGCAACATCTCCGCGATGGTTTCGAACTCGATCAGAAATTCTTGACCGGGGTTGACTAGGCGGTCGAACCTGATCTTGGCCCTGTATCTTGGGCCTTGATCGATGTCCGTTGGGTCGCTCTGCAAAAGTGGCGCTTCAACGATTTCGCCGGTCCCAAAAACACCTCTCGGACCAGAGCCCTGCTTGAACAGATATATCCGGTCGCCGACCCGCCCGGACTGATGAGAGGCAAACCGCCACAATGCGGTTACGTTGGTCGGATCGCCCTCAAAACGGCGGACCAATTTTCTCAATTTCTCTGCGGGCCATCCTCTTGGCGACGCTGCGCTGAGGGGTTTGTAGGTTAGCCAGTATGCGGGCAAAGCGATCACTCCCAATTTGAAGCCATCCCTGAACGAACTTCTCCTGACCGTCTAGCCCGATCCAATTGTGGAATTGCGGGCATCTATGTGCACCAGTCAGCCCTACGGTTTCCCACAAGACCCTGCTCGTGTGGGACGTCTGCGATGGCTTCAAATCAGTGCCAAAAGGGCCGCTATTGACATTATGGCACGGACGGGTCATTACGTCTTAGAGCCTATTGGAACTAGGCCATTGGAGCACTCGCCATGACAACCTCCCCCACAAAGCCGTCAGGCCACCTTGTCGGCTACGCGCGGACATCGACAGTCGACCAGAAGGCCGGGCTTGCTGCGCAGTTGCGCGACCTGGAGGCCTCCGGGTGCGACAAGACCTTTCACGAAGAGATTTCGTCGGTCAAACCTGAGCGCCCCGAACTTGATCGGGCGCTGGACTATGTAAGGGAAGGCGACACGCTGGTTGTGACGAAGCTGGACCGTTTGGCGCGTTCCGTCGCCGACCTTGTCGGGATCACGGCGCGGCTTCGGGCGAAGGGCGTGGCGCTGCGCATCTTGGCAATGAACCTTGATACCGGGACGCCGACCGGCAAGCTGATGTTGAACCTGCTGGGGTCCATTGCGGAGTTCGAACGGGAGTTGATGTTGGAGCGGCAGCGGGAGGGGATCGCGGCGGCCAAGGCCGAAGGTAAATACAAAGGACGGGCTCCAACGGCGCGGCGCAAGGCTGATGCGGTGCTGCGTATGAAAGCGGAAGGGCGCACGGCGGATGCCATCGCCGACGAGCTTAAGATTGGTCGCTCCAGCGTCTTCCGCATTTTTCGCGCTGCTAAGGCGGCGTGACGATATCGGGCGGCGACGCTCGTAAGCGGAGTAGGTTTATATCCTAGGCGTCAGAGTTCGGGAGGTCGATTACGACATCAGTTCCGAACTTGATCCCAGTCACCCTGCACGCCTCCCGAATGATGCGCATCTTTTCTCGGTTGGCGATGTTCAAACCCACTAGCCAATTAGGTGCGATCTCGGCCGCTCGCGCAAGATCTGGCCTCGCGGGATAGATTTCAGCTGGTGTCCGGGCGATATGATTGCGGCTCTTTCCTCTCACCGCGACCGCGACGGCGCTCATCGCTTCTGGGTGCCGAGCGGCAATACCAGCGAGGATGTCAATGAGTGCGGCTGATGCCGTCGGCGCAATTTTTCCCTCGCCCATGAAAGTGTAAGCTACGGTGCGATTTGCATTTTGCGGACTGCTCCCCAACTGAGGACCGCCTTCAACGACCCGGGAGACCGCCGGCGGCTTCGCTGTCGGCGCGGCGGCTCGCGGAGGGGTCGTCTGAAAATCCGACGGGTGAGCGATCCGCAGAGACTTTAGAAATGAGACCACCTCAATACTGGTCGGGCGAAAGCCCGAAATTGCCTCTGTTTGTTCGATCAGTAGTTCGATCAACAAATCCTCCGGCTTGTCTACAAGCTGGCCCCATGCGGTCGGAAGGTTTCTGGCGGCCTCCCGTTTCGACGCAATATCTCGGTAGTCGCGGGTGGCATCCTCCAGAGCTTCACCGGACTTCACGCGCGAACGAGACAGATACCTAGTAAAAATCTGCGCACATTCGTCGGCTGATCTTTCGTTCAAATGGAGGCGGTATACCCGGCGTTCATCGTAGGTCCCTTTGAGCTGCTCCCCTTCTTTGGATCGCCCCGGGCCGGAACTTCCGGGGTGGGAGCTCAGGGCGGCGCGGC
>JAUYMV010000312.1 GCA_030698645.1 Mesorhizobium sp. | reverse complement strand
ACACTTGCCTCATCCTTTCCGAGGAAATCCTTGAGCGTCGCACCCATGGAGGCGAGGAGAATCTCGCAGGTATGGTAGAAGCGCGGCTGCCAGGACGATCCCTTCACCCCGTCAAAGGCAAGCTCGCCAGAATGAAGCTCTGCGTTCCGGCGGCCCGTGTGCTGAACGCCAAAGCTTTCATGTTCTTTGGCGAAATCCGGGAGGATGGCAGTGAGGCGCTTGAGGACTTCGCTGACCCCGATCGATTTCGGCGCGAACCGCTCCTCGGTGGGGGTGAATCCCAGCGCGTGATACAAGCTCGACCAGCTTTTGTCCGTATCTGCGACCAGGGCGGGACTGACATTGGCAAGCGCGGCGCGGGCGAGAAACTCGAGTGCAAGGCTGGACCACAAAGCATACTCCCAGTCGTCGCTGTCGAAGGTGCTCATATGTTGGATGTAGCGCTCTGCCTTGAGATAGAGCGCGTCCGGATCGCACGAAGCCGGCGTTGGCCCGGGTGAGATCGACTTCTTCAATGCAGCTCCTCCAAATAGACGCGTTCGATCATCCGGCTCTCTCGTCCGGGAAGGATCTGGGAGCGGGCATGCAGCATCCGCCAATTGTCGATGAGTAGAATGTCGTGGGGTTTGGCCAGGGACACTGCGGTCGGCGTGCGTGTCGAAAGCCACTCGCGAACACGCACGTCGGCGACTTCGCCGATCCTGCTCGCCGGCTTCAGGAACACCTCGTCCCAACGAACCCGAACGACATCATCCATAGGCTCACAGAGTCGAATGAGTGAAACGCTTCCGTCGCGCGGCCGGCGCGGTTTGAAGATGGCCCGAGACAGAATGTCGAGGGTGACGGCGTCGATGAGGTCGTGCCCGTCGATCATGAGCGTCGGTACATCCGCATACCCGGTGATGCAACGCAAAAGGAGGTAGCGCGGCGGCGTGCGCCAGTGGGCGAGATCCGAATGGAACGGGAAATGGCCGAGGCCGTAAATGCCGCTATAGCTGTTGGGCGCAGCCTCGGTCCTCGGCACGAGCGTCTGGACGAGTCCATCTTCCCACGGGACCAGAGGCTTGCCGAAATGCTCCGCGATCTCAACGATGCTGTCGTTCGACCGATAACTGCCGCAAAACAGATAGCCACTTTTTCGGATCTCATCTCTGATCCTTAGTGACATTCTACCACGCGGTGCTTTGAATGACGCACAGCAACGCCCTCCTTGGTCTAAGTCTTAATGGGAGTGTACAGCGCGTTTAGGCGCAGGAGCAACATCCGCTATGCGCGGAACATTCGTCGCCGGAACGGCCGAAATGGAGTCGTTTTCTGACGGAGACTTTCATGTTGTGACGGAATCTGATTCAGGCGGTCAGCCTGCTTCGCCGGTGCCTCTCTCGTCCGTGCGCTCTCACCGCTTGGCAATGCCACTGTTCACCGCTCCTTAACCATAACGGCTCATTAACAACCCAAAGGAAATCGTATCGAACCCGATGCGCCTTCCTTTGACCAAATTTGATCCCGAAAAGGCCGCGACAGGCGCATTCGGGGTCGGTTCCGGCGGTCGCGGGCATTTTCGTCCGGGGTCGCTTCGCGAAGACATGGGATGATGCGCGTGGGCTAGCCGCTGCAAGGCCCGTATCTTAGGGACGAATATTCATGGAACCTCTCGCATCCGCGGTATCGGGCGGCGAACTGTCGATCTGGGAACTGTTCTGGCAGGCCGGCCTGATCGTCAAGCTCGTGATGATCGGCCTGCTCGGCGCGTCGGTGTGGACCTGGGCGATCATCATCGACAAGACTATCTCCTACAACCGCATGCGCGCGGCGCTGAACCGCTTCGAGCAGATCTTCTGGTCGGGGCAGTCGCTGGAGGAGCTCTACCGGACGCTCGCCGACCGCAAGACCAACGGCATGGGCTCGATCTTCGTCGCCGCCATGCGCGAGTGGAAGAAGAGCTTCGAGAAGGGCGCGCGCACGCCGCTCGGCCTGCAGACGCGCATCGACAAGGCGATGGACCTGGCGCTGACGCGCGAGATGGAGCGGCTGGAAGGACGGCTGGGCTTCCTCGCCACGATCGGCTCCGCCGGGCCCTTCATCGGCCTGTTCGGCACGGTCATCGGCATCATGACCTCGTTCCAGGCCATCGCCGGGTCGAAATCGACCTCGCTCGCGGTGGTGGCGCCGGGCATCGCGGAAGCGCTGCTCGCCACCGCCATCGGCCTGCTGGCGGCCATTCCGGCCGTCATCGCCTACAACAAGCTGTCGTCGGACGCCGGCAAGCTCGGCGCCCGCATGGAAGGCTTCGCGGACGAATTCTCCGCCATACTCTCGCGTCAAATCGATGAAAAGGTCGCCCAGAAGGCGTAGAGGTCACTCAGATGGGAATGTCAGCCGGACAGACGGGCGGACGCGGCGGGCACAGGCGGCGCGGGCGCAGCCGCGCGCTGATGTCGGAAATCAACGTGACGCCGATGGTCGACGTCATGCTGGTGCTGCTCATCATCTTCATGGTGGCCGCGCCGATGATGACGGTCGGCGTGCCGATCGACCTGCCGGAAACCCAGGCCAAGCCGCTCAACGCCGAGACGCAGCCGATCACCATTTCGGTTAACCAGGGCGGCCAGATATTCCTGCAGGAAACCGAGATCCCGATCGGGGAGGTCGTGCCGAAGCTCGAGGCCATCGCCAAGACCGGCTACGAGGAGCGCATCTATGTGCGCGGCGACAAGGCGGCCGACTATGGCACGGTGATGCAGGTCATGGCGCGCATCTCGTCGGCCGGCTTCAAGAATCTCGGCCTCGTGACGCTGCAGGAACAGGACCAGTAGCGCGCCGATGAAGACCGGCCTCTCCACATCGCTGATCCTGCACGCGGCGGCGATCGCGTTCGGCCTGGTGACGCTGGCCGCGCCCAAGGCGCATGACGCCGGCGAGGTGCAGGCGTTTCCGGTCGACATGGTGACGCCCGAGGAATTCTCGCAGGCGATGCAGGGCGACAAGACGGCGTCGGTCAAGGAAAAGCCGGCGCCGAAGCCGACGGAACGCAAGGACGCGGTGCTCGACGCCAGGAACGTCGGCGAGAACGAGGTCGATCTCGAGGACGTGCCGAAGCCGGTCGCCAAGCCGGTCAAGGTGGAGACCGCCGCCGCGCCGAAGGTCGAGCCGGCGCCGAAGCCGGATCCGAAACCGGTCGAGGTCAAGCAGCCGGAGCCGAAGCCCGAGCCCGTCGCGCAGCCCGAGCCCGCGCCGAAGCCGGAACCGGCGCCCAAGCCCGATCCGATCGCCGAGGCGATCACGGCGGAAGCCACGCCGCAGGAAAATCTCGACTTCCCGGCCGAGTTGCCGCGGCCCGAGGCGCGCCCCGAGCCGCCGAAGCCCGCGGTCGCCAAGGTGGAAGAGCCGAAGAAGCCCGAGAAGCAGCCGGAGAAACAGGCCGAGAAGAAACCCGAAAAGCCGGCCAGGGAAACCGCGAAGGCGCCGAAGCAGGAGGATCTGGAGGCGCTGACGGAAGAAGTCGCGGCGCTGCTGGACAAGCGCGCGCCGGCCGGCGGCGGGGCCAAGCGCTCCGAGCAGCAGGCGGCGATCGGCACGGACAAGCCGAGCAAAGCCGAAAAGCTGTCGGTGAGCGAGATGGACGCGATGCGCCAGCGGCTTGGCCAGTGCTGGAGCATCCCGGCCGGCGTCGACGATGCCGCGCTGCTGAAGGTCTCGGTGCGCTTCCGGCTCGACCGCTCCGGCGAACTCGAGGCCCGTCCCGAGGTCATTCGCGGCGGCGGGTCGTCGGGCGCCGCGCGCACGGCCGCCGAATCGGCGGTGCGCGCCGTGTCCAAGTGCGCGCCCTTCAATCTGCCCGCAGACAAATACGAAACCTGGTCCGAAGTGGTGGTCAATTTCGATCCCAGCGACATGTTCTGACCGGAACACGGAAAGCGAGACGCCATGAAATTCCTCCTCAAGCCCTTGCTGCTGGCGGCGATGCTCGGCGCGGCGCTCGCCGCGCCGGCGCTGACGACGGCACAGGCGGCCCTCGAGATCGACGTCAACAAGGGCACCATCGAGCCGCTGCCGATCGCCATCACCGACTTCCTGTCGGCCGACGGGCTTGGCGCCGAAATCACCGGCATCATCGCCGCCGACCTGAAGCGCTCGGGCCTGTTCGCGCCGATCGACCGCGCGGCCTTCATCGAGAAGATCAGCAATCCGGACGCCGCCCCGAGATTCGACGACTGGAAGGTCATCAACGCGCAGGCGCTGGTCACCGGCCGCGTCACGCAGGAGGCCGACGGAAGGCTGCGCGCCGAGTTCCGCCTGTGGGACACGTTCGCCGGCCAGCAGCTGACCGGCGAGCAGTTCTTCGCCACCAAGGCCAATTCGCGCCGCGTCGCGCACATCATCGCCGACGCCATCTACGAGCGGCTGACCGGCGAAAAGGGCTATTTCGACACGCGTATCGTCTTCGTCGACGAATCGGGTCCTGGCAATGCGCGCAAGAAGCGTCTCGCCATCATGGACCAGGACGGCGCCAATCTGCGCTATCTGTCGGAAGGCCGCTCCATCGAGCTGACGCCGCGCTTTTCGCCGAGCCGGCAGGAAATCACCTACATGTCGTACGAGGGCGAGCGGCCGCGCGTCTATCTGCTGCAGATCGAGACGGGGCAGCGCGAAGTGGTCGGCGATTTTCCCGGCATGACGTTTTCGCCGCGCTTTTCGCCGGACGGCCAGAAGGTCATCATGAGCCTGCTGCGCGACGACGGCAATTCCAACATCTTCACGCTCGACCTGCGCTCCAAGCAGACGACGCGGCTGACGACCTCGAACGCCATCGACACGTCGCCCTCCTATTCGCCCGACGGCAGCAAGATCGTGTTCACCTCGGACCGCGCCGGCCGCGAGCAGATCTACGTGATGGGCGCCGACGGATCGGGTCAGAACCGCATCTCGTTCGGCGACGGCAAATATTCGACGCCGGTATGGTCGCCGCGCGGCGACCTCATCGCCTTCACCAAGCAGACCGGCGGCCAGTTCCAGATCGGCGTGATGCGTCCGGACGGCTCGGGCGAGCGGATTCTGTCCAGCGGCAACCAGCAGGAAGGCCCGACCTGGGCGCCGAACGGCCGCGTGCTGATGTTCTTCCGCCAGGTGCCGGGCTCGGGCGGACCGAAGCTCTATTCGGTCGATCTGACCGGCCGCAACGAGCAGCAGATCCCGTCGCCCAACTTCGGTTCCGATCCGGCCTGGTCGCCGCTGCGCGAGTAGTCACCTTGCCGCCGCATTGCCGCCACCCGAGTGCGGCAATTGCGGCATAGACGGCCCTGTATCCGAAGCAGGCAGGATTTCGTTAACCGTGTTCGTTGAAGGGCGGTTAACCCAGACGTGGTTACTGCTTGTTCAACGAAACACTTTAAATGCGAAGGAGTCGCGCTGATGCGCCGTATCGCAGCACTGACCAGAAGCCCCATTGCGATCGCGCTCGTCGCGCTGCTTGCCGTGAGCGGCTGCGCCTCGAAGAAGATGGCCAACAATCCGGCCGATCTCGGCCTCAACGCCGGCAACAATGCCGCCCCCGGGACGGCGCAGGACTTCACGCTCAACGTCGGCGACCGCATCTTCTTCGACACGGACTCCTCGCAGATCCGCGCCGACGCGCAGGGGACGCTGGCCAAGCAGGCGCAGTGGCTGAACCAGTACGCCAACTACGCGATCACCATCGAAGGCCATGCCGACGAGCGCGGCACGCGCGAATACAACATCGCGCTCGGCGCCCGCCGCGCCGCGGCAACGCGCGACTTTCTCATATCGCGCGGGGTCAAGGCCAACCGCCTGCGCACCATCTCCTACGGCAAGGAAAAGCCGGTTGCTCTGTGCGACGACGGCTCCTGCCAGACGCAGAACCGCCGCGCCGTCACAGTGCTCGGCGGCGCCGGAAGCTGATTCGCCGGCATCGGACGACCCCGAAAAGCGGCCTACGGGCCGCTTTTTGCGTTTCCTGCGCCGCAAATAAAATTTGGCCGAACTCTACAGGCCTGCTAAATTCCACATTGAGGCGCGAACGGCGCCGCCACCCCATGCACGGTGAACCGAACATGAAGTTGCTCTCCATCCTCTGCGGCATTCTTGCCTTGCCGATCGCCGCGGCCGGCCCGGTCTCGGCGCGCGAGAGCGCGCTCCCCGAAACGGTGCAGTTCGACGACTCGCCCTTCGAAGTGTTTCCGCTCAGCGCATATTCGACCGAAATGACAGGCGGCGCGGCGTCGTCCGACGAACCGCCGCTGCTGCTGGCGCAGGCGTCCGACCCACGGGTCGTCGGCCTCGAGGAGGAAATCCGCCAGCTGAACGGCAGACTGGAGGAGATGAACTTCCAGATCCTGCAGATGCAGGAATCGATGCGCAAGATGCAGGAAGACGTCGATTTCCGGCTGCAGGAGATCGAAGCCAAGCGGACCGACGCGGGCGGCAAGGCGCCGTCCGCCGCCGCGCCGACAAAGACCGCGCAGGCTCCCACCATCGACGCGCCGCGCGTCGAGGCGGCTCCATCCCAGGGCAAGGCCGCCAGGGCGGCACCAGCCGGGACGGGCGCGCCGGAACGTCCGCTCGGCACCATCGTCTTCGATGCCAACGGCAATGTGAAGGGCGGTGAACTCGCCATCGAGCCCGGCGCCAATGGCAGTGGCGAGCCGCCGGACGTCAATACGGTGGTGGCGGCCCTGCCATCGACCAACGACCCGCAGGAACTCTACCGCAATTCCTACGAGTTCATCCTGTCGGGCGACTACGGCACGGCGGAGGCCGGTTTCCGCGAATATATCGACCGCTTCCCGGGCGACGCGCAGACCGCGGACGCGCATTACTGGCTCGGCGAATCGCTGCTTGGCCAGCAGCGCTACCGCGACGCGGCGGAAGTCTTCGTCGCGGCCAATCGCGAATTCCCGAATTCGCGCAAGTCGCCTGACATGCTGCTGAAGCTCGGCGTATCGATGGCCGCGCTCAACCAGCACGATGTCGCCTGCGCCACCTTCGGCAAGATCGCGCAGCGCTACCCGCAGGTGTCGCCGTCGCTGAAGGAGCGGGTCAAGCAGGAACAGGCGCTCGCCGGGTGCTGAGCGGGTCCGGCGCGCCGGACCCCGGCCGGCCGTTTGCCGGCATCGATTTCCATTCCACCCCCGCCGTCCTGGCCGCCGTTTCCGGCGGCAGCGACTCGACCGCGCTGCTGGTCCTGCTCCAGCGCCATCTGCAAATTCAATTTCCCCGCACACGCCTGATCGCCGCAACCGTCGACCACGGCCTGCGCGCGGACTCGGCGGCCGAAGCCGCAATGGTTGCGGAGTTCTGCGCCGCGCGCGGGATTCGCCATGTCGTTGCCCGCTGGACCGGCGACAAGCCGGCCACCGGGATCGCCGCCGCGGCGCGCGCAGCGCGCTACCGACTGCTGGTCGCGGCCGCGGATGCCGAGGGCGCCGGCATGATCCTGACCGGACACACCGCCGACGACCAGGCCGAGACCGTGCTGATGCGCCAGGCGCGCGGCGCCGGGCGGGGGCTAGCGGGCATGGCGCCGGCAACGCTGCTCGACGGACGCATCTGGCTGATCCGGCCTCTGCTGGAGGTGCGGCGCGAGGCGCTGCGCGATGTATTGCGCGCGGAAGCGATCGCCTGGATCGACGATCCGTCGAACGCCAATATCGACTACGAGCGCGTGCGCGTACGGGCAGACATTGCCGCGACGGGCCGCTTCGACGCGGCGCTGCGGACGGCGCGGG
>JAUYMV010000282.1 GCA_030698645.1 Mesorhizobium sp. | reverse complement strand
CACCTGCACCTCGACGATGCGGCCCTCCTTCAGATAGGTCTCGAACGCACTGTAGGGGATCTGCGCAACATGTTGCGTCATCGTGAACAGATACTGGAAGATCATCATGATGACGAAGGCCGCCACCCAGTACCAGATGTTGAACTGCGTCTTGTCTTTCATCTTCCAGCCCTCTTCACGGCAAAGCCCAAAATCGACGGAAGCAATCGAAGCGGCCGGCCGCGAATGCGCGATCTTGCGCCCTGCGGCCCGGACCTCTACCCGATCGAGAGCGGACGCTTAAGCGGGCCCCGACGCGTAGCTCCGAAAGACCAACGATCGGGCGCCGCGGTCCTGACACCAGGACCGCGGCGGGCATTTCCATCACGGACCGCCTCGATTGCGTGCCCAGCCGAGCGGGTTAGGCGGCCAGCGCTTCCTTGGTAAGGTTCCAGGCCTGGTTGAGCTTTTTCGAGCGCACCTCGTAGTCCGCCTTGATCTCGGCGATCCGCTTCTCGATCCGCGCCTTGGCGCGGTCGCTCGCTCCCTTGGCCTGTTCCTCCAGCGCCTTGATTCTTGCCTCCATTTCGGCCTTGGCCTGGTCAAGCCTTGCCTTGGCATGCTCCTGGTTCGCCTTGATCTGCTTCTTCACTTGCTCGATGTCCTTCTGGATCGCGGCGCGATCCTCGGCGATTGCCTGCTTCAGGTCATCCTCGAGCGATTTCAGATCCGCGTCGAAGGCGGCGCTTTCGCGGACGAGCTGATCTTCGACGACTTCCGAGCGCAGGCGCCGGAAGACAATTCCGCCATGCGCGTGCATCCGGGCATCGACGGGCGTCGTCCAGCTCTCCTCGATTTCCGCCAGTACCGCCGCCTTGCCGGCAGTGAGGGTTTTCGAAACGTCGTCGAGGAACGTTGCGCCGATCCCGCTCTTGTCCATGTCGAACAGGAAGCCCGTGAAGCCGCCAATGGTGGCGCCGATGGCCAGCCCCGCCGGCCCCCCCAGGATGCCGATCACGGCGCCGGTCAGAAGCCCGAGCGCGGTGCCGACAGGACCGTCATCCGCCGCCTGCCTGATGCTGATCTCGTTCGTCTTGTCCTTGACGATCACCGCTGACGCATACAGCGTGATATCGCCGTCCCTGTGCAAATCCTTCAGGGCGCTCAGCCCTTCGAATGCCGCGGCCTCTGTATCGAATACTGCAACCAGCATCTTGTTCATCGACGTATCTCCTTTGAGTTATCGCTCACTTCGATTGTTGCCATTATCGTGCATTCGGCATCCGCTCCGTTTGATTTCGAACAATAGGCCTCGCTTTTGCTGAACCGCGGGCTCAGCAAGCGAGGGCGCGTGTCGAGCCACCCGACTTGCCGCCAGGGTTCATTGGCCGAGATACGGAAAATGGCGCACCTATCCGGTGCGGGAGGGCTGCGTGATCGGCACCGTCAGCCAGTTGGCCGGCACCGGAGCGGCATCATGGCGAAGCGGTTGGTCATCGCTTCCCGGAACTGTCTTGAATGAACCGAAACGGGCGCATCACGCCCGACGAGAGCCCTTCATTGCGGGGATCGTCGGGCGTGAGCCGGGAGGAACGATCGTGTCAGGCGGCCTGGCGGTCAAATCCGCGCGTGTCGAGGATCGACTGCAGCTTGTCCTTCTGTTCCTTGGTAAGCGTCGTCCACAGCACCTTGCCGCCGTAAGGCGCCAACTGCTTGGCCACGAATTCGGGCTCGGCGGAGCGGAGCAGCATGAAGATCGCGGAATCGCCCGTACCGATCATGTGACCCATGTCGTAGATGAAGGTCTCGGAGATTCCGAACTCGTCCTTCCACCAATCGGCGTCGATCGCGCCGCCGACGACGCCAAGTGCGCCACCCGTCAAGGCGCCGGCCGCCACGGCGCCGCCGGCTGCCGCCGCGCTTGCACCTGCGGTAAACGGAGCCGCGAGCAGGCCGCCGATCAGCGACCCCCAGAAGAGGCCCCAGCCGGCGCCTTCGCCGGTGGTCAGCTGATAGCTCTGATCGAGCCTGAGTTCGCCGCGATAGTCGCGGTAGACTGCCACCGCGTCCTTGAGATCGACGACCCAGCTGTCGTCGAGTGCGACCAGCTTGTTGAGAACCTGCGAGGCCCGAAACGCGTCGTTTTTGAATCCGATGACGACAAGATTTGACATTTAACTCTCCATTCCTTGGTTGAATTTTCGCTTTCTGCACCCCAAAGATCGTCGCTGCGGCATGCCGGCTTCCATGCGCTCCCTGTGTGGAGCACTGGTGTCATTATCCCGCCTGCGATCCCTCCGGGTCCCGCGCTCAAGCCCATTCGACGACGGGCCGAGTGTTGCGCGTGACTGATTGGAAACTGCACCCTTGCGACGCGGCGTTCTGTTTGATTCCGAACATCGACGATAACTTTGCTGGTCGGACACTCGGCCAACCGCCGATTTCTTAGAACCCGCACGCCTCGGCGCTCCTCCGATGCTGCCTGGACGGGCGCAATCCCCAATCGACCGGTGGCGTCCGTTTCGCGGCCCTGCTTTCGGATTTGCCTCAAGGGCCATGCGCCTGGGACGGGATGATCCTGGGCGTGTTCCGAGGGCGGCCGCCGGACGGCAGTTCCACCACGCTTACGCACTTGCGGAGCATGCGGGAGAGCCCGGCGCGCTCCGTCAGAAAGCCGGGTTCACAATAAAAAACGCCGAGTGTTCGGAACCAAACAGAGCAAGCATGGAAGCATCTATTGAATGGGAAGCCTACGAACCGAGAGGTTCTAAGACGACAGATTCCAGTCGCAGGAGAACTGTCGCTATTATCATGATTACACTTCGTACCACCCTAATAAATGGTGCGATGCTCTGTACTCATGACCCAAATGAACTCGATATTTTTCATAGTGTCGAGGACGAATCATCAATAGTGATGCAACCAGGAGCTAAACTCATGAAAAACTTCGCCAAGATTACATCGATCCTCGCAGCCGCGGGTTTCGGCCTTACCGTTGCCGCCGCAACCGTGCCGGCGAACGCCGCGGTCGTGCAGGCGGGAATTCTCAACTGCGCCATCGGCCCGAGCGTCGGGTTTATCGTTGCGACGCCGGCGCAGATGACCTGCACGTTCTACCCCTCCAGCGGAAAGCCGGCTGAGAACTACACCGGCATCGTGACGAAGGCCGGCGTCGGCGCCGGCATCGTCGCCGGAACGGCCCTCAGCTGGGCGGTCTTCGACCTGCAGGACACCTTCGCCACAAAGGGTCTCGCCGGGACCTACGCGGGTGCGTCCGGTGAAATGGCGATGGGCCTCGGCCTTGGCGTGAACGTGCTGTTCGGCGGCTCGAACGAGTCGCTCGTGCTCTCGCCGATCAGCATCCAGGGCTCCGTGGCCGTGGGTGGTGGCGTCGGCGTCACCTTGATGCAGCTCACGCGCGTCTGAGCCCGTCAAACCGCACG
>JAUYMV010000310.1 GCA_030698645.1 Mesorhizobium sp. | reverse complement strand
GGACGAGCGTAACTGGCCGACCAAGCCCGCCGCGTGCCAGGTCGAGCCGGAGGTCAGCCTGCCCTGCTCAAGCAGGACGACATCCGCCTTGTGGTCGCGCGCCAGGTGATAGGCGGTCGAGCAGCCGATGATGCCGCCGCCGATGACGACGATCTGCGCGCGGTCGGGCAACGTCATGATGGCGTCTTTCCGTAGATCGTCCGGTAATTGTCGAGCGCGACTTCGAGCCGCGCCAGGTTCTCAGCCGTGTAGGCGACATAGTCGACGCCGGGCGCGTTCAGATGCAGTTCCGAGACCATGCTCCACATGGCCTCGCGCAGCAGCGAGGCGCATTGCATCGCAGCATGCGCCCGCACGATGTCCGGACCGGGCTTGCCGCCGAAATAGCGCGCCAGAAGTTCTTCCGACTGCTCGGCCGAAAAGCCGGCATTGGATGCGAGCCCGGCAAGATCGAACATCGCCGTGGAGAAGCCGGCATATTCGAAATCGATCAGCCAGAGCCGTGTTCCGTCATCGAGGATATTGGCGGGCAGGAAATCGTTGTGCCCGAAAACGATCGGCAGGGGTGGCTGCGCGCGCTCCAATTCTTCCGACAGTTCAACATATCCGGACAACTCGCCGCGCATCCGGCTGGCGCCCTCGCGCAGCGTACGGGCATAGTCGCGGATGACGTGGAACACCCAGAACGCAAATCCCGGACCGCTCAGGTGATGCGGCATTTCGGTATGGAAGCGCTTCATCAGATCGGCGAGCGGCGCGATGTTGGCGCGCACGTCCTCGGCCGTGAAGGTCTTGCCGTCGATGAAGACCGACACCATCACGCCGGGGCTGGTATAGATGACTTCGGGTGCGAAGCCGGCGACGTGAGCCGCCTTCGCCGTCATGATATCGCGCGACCGGATGACGTGGTGGAAGGGGTAGTCCTGGCCGAACCGCACGACGAATTTCCGGCCGCTGTCCCGCACCGTATAGCTGCGGTTGGACAGCCCGCCCTTGAGCGGCTTCGGCTCTACTGGCCCGGTCCAGATCGGCAGCACCCAGATACGGGCATTCACGTCGATCAATCAAATACCCCAGTCTGCCAAAGCCTTGGCCTCGAACGTTTTTCACGGCCGCAACTGCGGTCGCGCCTGCAAATCGCATCAAGGCTCCGCAGCACCCGCAATGTCGTGCAGCCAACGTAACCTTGTCAACGTAACCGCAAGGTGTCGCGTGTTTTTCGCGAGACGGTTCACTTCGCCAGCGCCGTGCGCTAGAAATGCCGCCGGCACCGCATGGGAGGAAGACATGAACGTCGCCGCAGGAAGCATCACGTCGACCGGCGTACCCTTCGATCGGGAACGCGTCGACAGGCTGATGGACGAGGCCGGCATCGACGTGCTGCTCGCCACCTCGAAACACAATGTCCAGTATCTTCTCGGCGGCTACCGCTACATCTTCTTCCATGCCATGGAAGCCATCGGCCACAGCCGTTATCTGCCCGTCGTCATCTACCAGAAGAACGGGCCGGAGCGCGCCGCCTATGTCGGCAACCGCATGGAAGGCCACGAGCAGCAGGTCAATCCGTTCTGGACCCCATCGGTCTACGCGAATTGCTGGGGCACCGTGGACGCCGCGATCCAGGCCGCCGGGCACCTGAAAAGCATCGGCGCGTCCGGCGCGCGCATCGGCATCGAGCCGGGATTCCTGCCGCACGACGCGTTTCTCGCCCTGCAGAAGGAACTCGGCGCGCCGGACTTCGTCGATGCCACGCATATGCTGGAGCGCATGCGGGCGATCAAGACGCCGGACGAACTCGCCAAGCTGCGGCTTGCCTCCGAACTCATCACCGATTCCATGCTCGCGGTCTTCGCCAGCCAGCGGGACGGATCCTCCAAGGGCGGCATCGTCGAAGCGCTGAGGCGCGAGGAGACCAATCGCGGCCTGACCTTCGAATATGCGCTGATCACGCTCGGCGCCAGCCACAACCGCGCGGTGTCGCCCGAGACCTGGAAGTCGGGCGACGTGATGTCGCTCGATTCCGGCGGCAACTACCACGGCTATATCGGCGACCTGTGCCGGATGGCGGTGCTGGGCGAGCCGGACGCGGAGCTGCAGGATCTGCTGGCCGAGATCGATGCGGTGCAGCAGGCGGCGTTCGCCCGCATCCGCGCCGGAGCGGCGGGCGCCGACTTGATCGCCGACGCCGAGCGCGTGCTCAAAGCGTCGCCGAGCGCGGCTTTCACAGACTTCTTCGCGCATGGCATGGGCCTGATCAGCCATGAGGCGCCATTCCTGATGACCAATCATCCGGTCGCCTATGACGGGGTCGACGCCGACAGGCCGCTCGAAGCCGGCATGGTGCTGTCGGTCGAGACGACGATGCTGCATCCGAGGCGCGGCTTCATCAAGCTCGAGGACACCATCGCGGTGACCGCGGACGGCTACGAGATGATGGGCGCGCGCGGCCGCGGCTGGAACATCGGCGGGACGGCCTGACGTCGCCCTGGCGCCGTGGCCGGCATCAGATAACGATGTCGGCGGGGCGACGTTTTTCCAGAACGCGCTGGGCGTTTGGAATGTCGTTGGACAGCGCCTTGGCGCGCGCCTCGTCCGGCGAATGGCCAAGCTCCAGCCAGCGCCGGATCAGACGGCGCTCGAGCTCGTCCCGCGGCACGTCGAGGAAGATCGAGACGTCGATCATGGGTCCGAGCCGGCGCCATGGCTCCTCGTCGAGCAGCAGGTAGTTTCCTTCGACCAGGACGATACGCGCCTCCGCCCCGACAATGGCGCCGCCGGCCCGCGCGATCTCGATCGAACGGTCGAAGACCGGCACGGCGACGTCGGCCTCGCGGGCGCGCAGCCGGCCCAGGAGATGCTCGAAGCCGGCGACGTCGAAGGTTTCCGGCGCGCCCTTGCGATCGTGCTGGCCGCGCGCCCGCAGCACTGAATCGTCGAAATGGAAGCCGTCCATCGCCACGACCGCCGCCGACTGGCCGCCAGCGACAAGCGCGTCGTGCAATGCTTCGGCGAGCGTCGACTTGCCCGAGCCGGGCGGGCCGGCAATCGCGACGATCAGGCGCTGCCGACCGGCGGCGCGGCGGAAGAGCTGGGCGGCGATATGTGCGATCTCCGACATGGGTCCTCCTCTCAGCCAAGCCAGCGGGCATAGTCCGACACCAGGAGGTGGACCGGCGGCTCGTCTTCCTCGACATCGGCGAAGCGGCTGATCGGCTCGGCGAAGACGTTGTCGGCGACATCGTCGTTGACCGTCGAGACCTCGCCGATCAGCACGTCCTGGTGCTCCGCCCAGAAGGCGTG
The DNA here is from genome assembly GCA_030698645.1 of Mesorhizobium sp. Classification (GTDB taxonomy): domain Bacteria; phylum Pseudomonadota; class Alphaproteobacteria; order Rhizobiales; family Rhizobiaceae; genus Mesorhizobium_A. Next base: position 2,617 of record JAUYMV010000310.1, on the reverse strand, counting down.
CCAGACGCCGGGCAGCAGCGTGACGCTCTCGCCGGGCGCAAGCCGCAATATGCCGCCCGCTTCGACTGTCCGCATCATGCCGTCGCAGGGCACGCGGACCGACGCATCGCGGTCGATCGCGCCGTCCCGATCCGACATGAACAGCTTCAGCGCCAGCGTGCCGCCGCCGCGATTGATGATGTCCTCCGCCTTGACGTCGTGGCGGTGCATCGGCGCGACCTGGTCGCGGCGCGAGATCATGATCTTTTCCGCGTAAAGCATGCCGCGTCCCTTGGCGAGATCAGCGGCGTCGCCGTTGCGCACGGTGAACAGGAACAGCCCGAAGCGTCGGAATTCGCCCTTGCCGTAGTCGGTGATGTCCCAGCCGAGCCGGGCTTGCGCGATGCCGGCGATGTCCGCCTGGCGGTCGCGCATCTCGCCCGGCGTCCAGTAGGCGAAGGGCGGCAGGATATAACCGAACGAGCGGATGAAGGCGTCCGCGTCGAGCAGAATTCGGTTGATTTCGGAGCGCTTCATCGTTCCTCCCGTCACCGGTCGAGCAGGCGCCAAGGCGAATGGATAAAAGCGAAGCATCTTCCGCGCAACCGAAACATGCGTGGCGCCATGTGAGGTTGGCATCGGGGCATCGCCCCGGATGCCGGCAGAGAGCGACCTTGCCATCGGGCCGAAGGCTCAATACGACATTGGTTCGGTGGGTTGCTCGTTCGATATGAACGTGAAGATGGTGCGATGATCGCTGGCGTGCGCAAGGCCTTCTGGCTGCAGTTGTTTCCGCTTCTGGCGGGATTCATGGTACTTGCCGCCATCATTGGCGCGCGGGCCTGGCTGATCGAGGGCCAGCGTGCCGACAACGCCGCCGTCATGCGGGCCTCGGAGTTCGAGCGCCGGCTGAGCGGGGTGCTTTCGCTCCTTCAGGAAGCCGAAACGGGCAAGCGCGGCTACCTGTTGACCGGCGACGAGTCCTATCTGGCGCCCAATCGCACCGCGGAAGCGGCCCTTCCCGCCGAATTGCAGGCGATCGGCCAGGGGGTGGTCGACGATCCGGTGCAGGCCAGCCGGTTCGCGACGTTGCAGGACCTGGTCGCCGAAAAATTCGCCGAGATGAACGATGTGATCGATCTCTACAGAGACAACCGCGCGGCGGATGCCCTGGCGCTGGTGCGCACCGACGCCGGCAGGCGGTCGATGGGCCGCATTCGCGACGTCATCGACGTCATGCGGCGCGCCGAGACGGACGTGCTGAACGCCCGGCTGCAGTCTTCGATCGAGGCCAGCCGCTGGTTGAGCCTCGGATCGGTTGCGGCGCTGCTGGCCCTTGCCGTAGTGGCCGCGATCAGCATCTCGGGAGCGCGCCGCCGCATGCTCGACATGGCCGCGGCGCACCGCGAACTGATCGCGACGAACCAGGCCCTGTCGCGGGAGATGCACGAGAAGGAAATGGCCGAAACGCGCATCCGCCAGATGCAGAAGATGGAGGCCGTCGGCCAGTTGACCGGCGGCATCGCGCACGACTTCAACAACATGCTGGCCGTCATCATCAGCGCGATGAACCTGATCCAGCGCAAGGTGGCGCGCGGCGAGACCGACTTGCAGAAGTTCGTCGATGCCGCGATGGACGCGGCCACCCGCGCCGCGAGCCTGACGGCCCGTCTGTTGGCCTTTTCGCGCCAGCAGCCGCTGTCGCCGAGCGTTATCGACGCCAACCGCCTGATTGCCGGCATGTCCGAACTGCTCAGCCGTACGCTCGGCGAGACGGTGCAGATCGAAACCGTGCTGGCCGGCGGCCTGTGGCGGACCCACGCCGATGCGAGCCAGCTGGAGAATGCCGTGCTCAATCTCGCGGTCAATGGCCGCGACGCGATGCCCGGCGGCGGCCGGCTTACCATCGAGACGGCCAACTGCCATCTCGACGACCGCTACGCCGCCACAAACGCCGATGTGCCGGCCGGGCAGTATGTGCTGGTCGCTGTGACCGACACCGGGACCGGAATGCCACCGGAGGTGGTGGCGCGCGCATTCGACCCATTCTTCACCACCAAGGCGGTGGACAAGGGGACCGGACTCGGGCTTTCGCAGGTGTTCGGCTTCGTCAAGCAGACGGGCGGCCACGTGAAGATCTATTCCGAACCGGGCCACGGCACGACGGTCAAGATCTACCTGAAGCGTCATTTCGGCGAGGAGGTCTCGGACGTCGAGGAAGAACGCCGCGCCGCGCGTGCGGGCCGACCGGAGGAAGCCATCCTGGTGGTCGAGGACGACGAGCGCGTCCGCGCGCTCAGCGTCGAGGCGCTGCGTGAACTCGGCTACAGCGTCATTCACGCAAGCGATGCGGCCAGCGCGATGCGCAAGCTCGACAGCCATCCGGACATCGTGCTGCTGTTTACCGACATCGTCATGCCCGAGGTCAACGGGCGCAAGCTCGCCGACCAGGCGCTGCAGTTGCGGCCCGGCCTCAAGGTGCTGTTCACGACCGGCTTCACGCGCAATGCCGTGGTGCACAATGGCGTACTCGACCACGGCGTGAACTTCATCGCCAAGCCGTTCACCATCGAGCAGCTGGCCGCGAAGGTGCGTGAGGTTCTCGACGCCTGATCGAGACGTTGCCGGCAGGCGCGGG
>JAUYMV010000304.1 GCA_030698645.1 Mesorhizobium sp. | reverse complement strand
CGCCCTGCACGCGGTCCATGACGACGGTTTCGCCCTCCTGCGGCGCCTTGATGCGGATCGCGCCCCTGACGCCCGCGGGCGCCTCGGACGGGTCGCGGTCGCGCCAGCGCCCGTCATAGCGCGGCGGACGGCCCTCGGCCTTGGCGCGTTCGCGCATCTCGGTCAATTCGGCGGGCGAGGCATAGCAGTAATATGCCTGGCCCTTGGCGACCAGTTCCTCGGCAACCGCGCGGTGACGCGGCGCGCGCTCGAACTGCGACACCGGCTCGCCTTCCCAGGTCAGGCCAAGCCAGGTCAATCCGTCCAGGATGGCGGCGGTGGCCGCATCCGTCGAGCGCTCGCGGTCCGTATCCTCGATCCTGAGCAGCATCGTGCCGCCGGTGTGCTTCGAATAGAGCCAGTTGAAGAGCGCCGTGCGCGCGCCGCCGATATGCAGATAGCCGGTGGGCGAGGGCGCGAAGCGCGTGACGACGGGGCTGGTCATGGATCTTTCCGGGAGGCGCGGCGCAAGGGCCGCGCGGATGGCGTTTCGGTGGCGTTCATGTAGCATAGGATGACCGGCACGCAAGGTATTCGGGCGCCGGCTGCTACGGGTGGAGTGCCTGATGGAAGGGCAGGGCACGCGTGAGACCGCGTCCGAGCGGGGGCTATTCGCTGCCGCCGCGCCCGCCTTTCGACTTCGCGACAAGCCGCCTGACCAGCTAACGCCGCCGGACGCAGTGCCGGGACCGATGGATGGCGCGCGCCAGGCAATCTCTCTTCCCGGATTTTTCCGCCGCGCGGCGACGCGGCTCCGCAATCATGCGCCATGGCCGATTCTTGCCCGCGACCTGCGTCGATCCTATGCCGCGGCGCTCGATCTCGAGGCGGCGCGCGGCGCGGCGTTTCTGCTTTCGCCGGTGCTGTTTTGCGTGGGCGCCACGTCCTATTTCGCATTCGCCTTCGAACCGGATTTCTCCGCACTCGCCACCGCCGCGGGGATCCTTGCCGTCGCCGCGTGGCTTGTCGGCTCCCGCCCTGTCGCCAGACCGGTTTTGCTGGCCCTGCTTCTGGTGGTGGCCGGCATGCTGGCCGGCAAGGTGGAAACCTGGCGCGCCGGCACAAGGACGATCGGCGGCGAGATCGGCACGCGGCTGACCGGCCGGGTGGAAACCATCGAGCACCGCGCCAACGGCCGCGTAAGGCTGACGCTGGCGGTGCTGGCCACAGAACGGCCGACGCTGCGCTACCGGCCTGACCGGGTGCGGGTCACGGCGCGTGCGATCCCGGCTGCGACGCGGCCGGGCAGTGTCGTCGAGGGTGTCGTGCGACTGTTGCCGCCGCTCGGGCCGCTGCGCCCGGATTCCTACGACTTTGCCTTCGAGTCCTACTTCGACGGAATCGGCGCGTCCGGCTTCTTCCTGCGCGACCCGCAACTGGTATCGGTGCAAGGGGACCTGACGCCGATGGTCAGGCTGGCCGCCGTCATCGAAGCCGCGCGGACGACCCTCGCGGCACGCATTCGCGGCCATATCGGCGGGGCGGAAGGCGAGATCGCGGCAGCCCTTGTCGCCGGAGTTCGCGGCGGGATCCCGGAGGAGGCCAACGAGGCGCTGCGCATCACCGGACTCGCGCATGTGCTGTCGATTTCCGGCCTGCACATGGCGCTGGTCGCGGGCGTCGTCATCGCGACCCTGCGCGCTGGCTTCGCATTGTTTCCCGGCTTCGCCTCGCGCCATCCGGTGCGCAAATATGCCGCCGTGGCGGCTCTTGTCGCGCTCTCGATCTATCTGGTGATTTCCGGCGTCGCGGTCGCCGCCGAGCGCAGCTACATCATGATCGCGATCATGCTTGTCGCGCTGCTCTTCGACCACGCGGCGCTGACCATGCGCAATCTGGCGATTGCCGCATTCGTGATTCTCATCGTCACCCCGCATGAGGCGGCGGGGCCGAGCTTCCAGATGTCGTTCGCCGCGACCGCCGCGTTGATCGCCGCCTATGGCTGGTGGTCCGCGCGGCGATCGGCGCGGCCAACGCCCGCGTCGCGCGACCGGCCGTTCGTCCTGCGCGCGCTTCGCTTCGTGGCGCTGTCCGTAGCGGCGCTTGCCGCGACGTCGGTGGTCGCAGGCACGGCGACTGGGATTTTCGGCGCCTGGCATTTTCAGCGCGTCTCGCCGCTCGGCCTCGTCGCCAATCTCGCCGCCATGCCGATCGTCTCGCTGATCGTCATGCCATCGGCCGTCATGGCAATGGTGCTGATGCCGCTCGATCTCGACGGGCCGGCCTTCGTCCTGATGGGCAAGGGGCTGTCCTGGATGCTCCAGGTTGCAGGCTGGCTCGCCGCCCGCACACCTTTCGACGCGATCGGCGCCATACCCGCCGCCGCGGTCGTGCTTCTGGCGCTTGCTTTGGCGCCGCTGACGATCGCCACGACGTTTCCCATGCGGCTCCTGTGCCTGCCGCTCCTCGCCGGCGGGCTGGCGCTGATCGCGCTGCGCGACCTGCCGGACGCCTATGTCTCCGAGGATGCGCGCCTCGTCGCGGTCCGGACCGGCGATGGCGGCATGGCGGTCAACCGCGCCCGGCCGAACCCGTTCACGATCGAAGACTGGTCGCGCGCCATGCGGGCGGAGCGCCTGGTGAAGCCGGAAAAAGCGAATGCAATCAGCGGCGTAGGGCCGATATCGGACTCAAACCTCGAGATACCTGACGAGGTGGGAGAGAGCGCTGACGCAATCCGTGAGGCGGCTGACGTCGGATCTCGATCTGGCGATCGGGGAATTCCCCCAGTGGCCAGGGGGGCTGCGCGCGGAGGCGAAAGGAACCTACCCCGAGCCGGCATGGGGGACGCTCTCCGGGAGGACCGCACGGCACCCCATGTGCCCCCGCCCGGGACGGGATTTGCCTGCGGCGAGAAGCTCTGCCTCGCGCGCCATGCGACAGGCGCGGTCATCGCACATGCCGAAACCATGGCGGCCGCAGAAACCGCCTGCGCGCAGGCCGCTGTGATCGTCATCGCCGATGCGACCGCGGCCAATCCATGCCCGCATCGGGACGTGAAGGTTATCACCGCGCGCCACCTCGCCCTGCGCGGCAGTGCGCAAATCGCCTTCGACGCCGCCGGCAAGGCGGTCATTCGACACGCCATCGCCGAACCGCTTCGACCCTGGCACGACCACCGCCGCTTTTCGCGCGCCGCGCGCGGCATGGCGCCCTACGTCGCGCCGACGCGCCAGCCGCGGCCAGCGCCAGCCGCGGGCGGCTAGTATTTGCGGATCAGCCCGACGAGCTTGCCCTGCACCTTGATACGGTCGGGGCCGAAGATGCGCGTTTCGTAGGCCGGGTTGGCCGCCTCCAGCGCGACCGACGC
>JAUYMV010000302.1 GCA_030698645.1 Mesorhizobium sp. | reverse complement strand
GAGGCGATCGTGCGCGCACTGGCGCGGCTGCAGGATGCGGTGCTGCAGACGCGCCGCCGGCCCGACCTGTCCGCCGCGATCGTGCGCCAATGCCTGCTGGCGATCGCCATCGAAGGCACCCGTCTGCAGAAGCGCCGGGCCTAGGGTTCAGGCCAGATCTCCGGCCGCCGCGCGACCGGCTAGCGCTGCAGCCGCCGGCAGAGTTCGTCGAGCTGTTCCAGCGTGCGATAGGCGATTCGCACGTCGCCGCCCTTGTCGCGGTGACTAACCGTCACCTTGAGCCCGGTGACGTCGGACAGGAGTTGCTCGAGCGCTTTGGTGTCGGCGTCCTTCTCGTCATCGGCCGTGGTCCTGACGGCGGGCTTGCGCGGGTCCGCCTCGTGCTGCGCCAGCGCCTCGGCCTGGCGCACGGAGAGCCCCTCCTCGACAATGCGTTTCGCCAGGGTGGTCGGATCGGCCGCCGTCACCAGCGTCCGCGCGTGACCTGCCGACAAGGTGCCGTCGACCAGCATGTCGCGGATGTTTTCCGGCAGTTTCAGCAGGCGCAGCGTGTTCGCGACATGGCTGCGGCTCTTGCCGATGATCTGCGCCAGATCGGTCTGCACGTAATTGTGGTCGTCGATCAATTGCTGATAGCCGAGCGCCTCCTCCACTGGATTGAGGTCGCTGCGCTGCACGTTCTCGACGATGGCCAGTTCGAGCGAGACGCGATCGTCCACATCGCGGATGATCACCGGCACGTCAGTCAGTCCGGCGCGTTGCGCCGCGCGCCAGCGCCGCTCGCCGGCGATGATCTCGAACCGGCCGGATGGCCTTGGCCGCACCACGATCGGCTGGACGATGCCGTGGGTGCGGATCGAACCGGCCAGGTCGTCCAGTTCCGCGTCGGCGAAGCTGCGTCGCGGGTTGCGCGGATTGGGCGCGATGAACTCAATGGGAACCCGCCGGTCCACCGGCACCGCGGGCGCCTCGGCCTGGGCCGGCCGGTCCATGTCGCCGATCAGCGCCGCAAGGCCACGCCCCAGTCGGTTTCTCGAAAGGTCTTCGCTCATTCCGTTCTTCCTGGCCTCTGCTGGTCGAATGTTTCGCTTGCGAATCGGAGTGCTAGGCGGCGCGCAGCCGGCGCTCGCGGCGGATCACTTCGGATGCGAGCTGCAGGTAGGCCTGGCTGCCCGAGCATTTGAGATCGTAGAGGATCGCCGGCTTGCCGTAGGATGGCGCTTCGGAAACCCGCACATTGCGCGGGATGATCGTTTCGTAGACGGTTTCGCCCATATGCGCCCGAACATCCGCAACGACTTGATTCGCAAGGTTATTCCGGCCGTCGTACATGGTCAGCACGATGCCCTGTATGGTGAGCGCCGGGTTGATTGATCCCCGTACCTGGTCGATCGTGGCGAGCAGCTGGCTGAGGCCTTCCAGCGCGAAGAATTCGCATTGCAGCGGCACCAGCACCGAATCGGCGGCGGCCATCGAGTTTAGCGTCAGCAGGTTCAGCGAAGGCGGACAGTCGATCAGCACATAGGTGAATGCCGCGCTGCCCGCGGCATGACGACGAAGCGCATTGCGCAGCCGCAGGACACGGTCGGGCGCGGCGGCGATCTCCATTTCGATGCCAAGCAGATCGAGTGTCGACGGCACGATCGACAGACCGGGCACGGCGGTCGGCATCGACGCCTCCTCGACCGTCGCCCCGCCGGTCATCACGTCGTAGGACGACACCGAACGATCGCGCCGATCGATGCCGAGACCGGTGCTGGCATTTCCCTGGGGATCGAGGTCGACGATCAGCACTCGTTCGCCGATCGCCGCCAGCGCGGTCGCCAGATTGATCGTCGTGGTCGTCTTGCCGACGCCGCCCTTCTGGTTTGCCACTGTGATGATGCGCATATCAGCCACTCGATGCGAGAGAATCGTTGCCCTGGGGCACGCGTCAGCGCGGCGACAGATTGGTGATCTCGAGGATCGCGCCGTCGCCATCGATCAGACTGGGATGTTCTACCAGATCGAATTGCCAGGCGTCATGGCATTTCTCCACTTCGGTTCGATACTCCCGACCTTTGTGGAACAGCCCGCGCGCGCCACGGGTCAGCCAGGGTTCCGACAGCCGCAGCAGGTCGTTCAATGGCGCCAGCGCGCGCGCCGTGACGATGTCGGCCTGCGAAATGGCTGCTGGCGCGTCCTCGATGCGGACCGGCAAGACCGCCACCGGAACACGCATCTGCCCGAGAACGGACTGCAGGAACGCGGCCTTCTTTCGATTGCTCTCGACCAGCGTGACGCTTGCTCCCGGCTGGCCTGCAAACAGGATTGCCAGCACGGCGCCCGGAAAACCGCCGCCGGAGCCGAGGTCGAGCCAAGTCGCGGGACCTGATTCGATCGCGAGAAGTTGCGCACTGTCGATTATGTGCCGCCGCCAGAGCGTGTCGATCGTCGATGGCGCCGCCAGATTGATGCGTTGCGACCAGCGGCGAAACTCCGATTCGAAGGTCAGGAGCCTCTCATATGTTTCACGTGAAACTGGCCCCGCCACCGAGCGGAGCTGGTCATATTTCTCGTCGCTCACGCCGCGCCCCCCAGGGCCCGCGCCTCGACATTCTGGATATGCGCGATGATCAGGGCCATGGCGGATGGCGTCATGCCATCGATGCGCTGGGCCTCGGCGATGCTGCGCGGTCGCCGCAGGGTCATCTTCTGCGCCAGTTCGTTGGAGAGACCCGGAAGGCTACAAAATTCGATCACCTCCGGGATCAGCCGAGCTTCCTCGCGCCGGACCACGGAGGCCTCCATTTTCTGCCGATCAAGATAGACCGCATAGCGCGCTTCGGTCTCGAGGGCTTCGGCGGACTTGGCGTCGATGCCCGAAAGTTCCGGCCACAGTTTTGCGAGCTCGACGATCCCCAGCAGATTGTTGGCCAGCAATTCATAAGCGCTGCGCCGAACGCCATCCAGATTGAGGGCCAGGCCATGCCGGCGTGCCTCGGTCGGGGTCACGCTGAGGCCTTGCGCCAGTTCCCGCGCCGCATCGAGGCGGCCCTGTTGCGCGACGAACCGGCGGCGACGCTCCGGCGAAACGATGCCGAGCTCGAGCCCGAGCGGGGTGAGCCGCGTGTCAGCATTGTCCGCGCGCAGCGAAAGTCGGAACTCCGCGCGCGACGTGAACATTCGGTACGGTTCCGAAACGCCTCGGCTTGTCAGATCGTCCGCCATGACGCCGATATAGGCGTCGCTTCGGCCGAACAGGATCGCTTCGCCACCCGAAGCGCGTCGAGCCGCGTTCAGCCCGGCGAGAATGCCCTGCGCGGCGGCCTCCTCATAGCCGGTCGTCCCGTTGATCTGGCCGGCCAGAAACAGGCCCCTGATCCGGCGCGTCTCGAAACTCGGTTCGAGTTCGCGCGGGTCCACGTGATCATATTCGATCGCATAGCCCGGCTGTAGGATCGTGGCGCGTTCCAGGCCCGGGATCGTTGCGATCAGTTGGCGCTGAACCTCTTCCGGCAGCGACGTCGAAATGCCGTTCGGATAGACCGTATCATCGTCGAGACCCTCCGGCTCCAGGAAGATCTGGTGTCCGTCCCGGTCGCCGAACTTGACGATCTTGTCTTCGATCGACGGGCAATAGCGCGGGCCGACGCCCTGGATCGACCCCGAATACATGGCCGAGCGGAGCAGATTATCGCGAATGACCCCATGCGTCGCCAGGGTCGTGCGTGTTATGCCACAGTCGATCTGCCGGTTGGGAATCCTGTCCGTCATCAGCGAGAACGGTACGGGGTCCTCGTCGGCGGACTGCCGATCGAGCGATTGCCAATCAATCGTGCGCCCGTCGAGGCGCGGCGGCGTCCCTGTCTTAAGGCGCCCAAGTGCGATTCCCGCGCGCTCCAGCGTGTTCGAGAGCCCGTTCGTCGCCTGCTCATTCATCCGCCCTGCAGCAAAGCGATGCTCGCCGATGTGGATCAGGCCGCGCAGGAATGTACCCGTCGTCAGGACGACCGCGCCGCAGTGCAGAACCCGTCCGTCCGCGAGCTCGACCGCTTGAACGCGGCCGTTAAACAGGTTGAAATCCCTGGCCTCGCCGATGACGACGTCCAGATTGCTCTGGCCTGCGATCGCCACCTGCATGGCCTGCCGATACAGTTTGCGGTCCGCCTGTGTGCGTGGGCCGCGAACGGCTGGTCCCTTCCGCCGGTTGAGCAGACGAAACTGGATCCCGGCAGCGTCGGCCACCCGGCCCATGAGTCCGTCGAGCGCATCGATCTCGCGGACCAGATGCCCCTTGCCGAGCCCGCCGATCGCCGGATTGCACGACATGACGCCGATCGTTTCGGCCGACAGTGTCAGCAGCGCGGTCCGTGCGCCCATGCGTGCCGACGCCGACGCCGCTTCGCAGCCGGCATGGCCTCCGCCGATTACGACGACGTCGAAATCAGTTCTCACCATTGTTCTCCTCGCGACCTCGATGCAGCCCGTTCACCATTAACGATGTTTCACGTGAAACACACCCGAAACGATTCTCGATGGCCCGTCCCTGTTTCACGTGAATCAGCGATCGAGTGTCGGCATGTTTCACGTGAATCACTTCCCGATGCAGAATCGGCTGAAAATCTCGCCGAGCAGTTCCTCGGTCCCAAGGTCGCCAACGATCTCGCCAAGATTCCTGCTCGCCAATCGAAGCTCCTCCGCCTGCAGCTCCGGCGGGGCGTCGCGTCCTGCCGTGAGATGGTCGCGGCAGAGACGCAGCGATTGCACGTGTCGTTCTCGAAACGGGAGCGGCTCGCTCGTCTTCCCGACGGATTCCGCCACTCCGCGCGATAGGAGATCGACAAGTTCATTCAGGCCTTCGCCCGTGACGACAGACACCGCGACATCGACGCGCGGCAATCCCCCGCTGCGGCCTATATCGCATTTCGAGCCCACGCGTAAGGCGGCCGGCCCGGGCGGTACCGCCACCTCCTCAGGAGCGCTCATGTCAATCAGATGCACTATGAGGTCGGCACCCGCCGCGGTTTCGATCGCGCGGCCGATGCCGATCGCCTCTATCTGGTTATCCGCCGCACGCACTCCGGCCGTATCGGTGACGACCACCTTGTCGCCGCCAATGTCGAGCGAGACTTCGATCAGATCCCGTGTGGTGCCCGGCTGGTCGCTGACAATGGCCGCGTCGCGCATCGCCAACGTATTGAGAAGGCTGGATTTTCCCGCATTGGGGGCACCGAGGATGACGACCCGGAATCCATCCCGGATGAGCTCGGAATTGCGAAAAAGGCCGACATGGGCATCAATCTCGCCGCGAAGCGCTGCGATCTTCGCCGCAAGCAGGGGGTCGGCTTCCGGCACGTCCTCTTGGTCGGAAAAATCCAGGTCGGCCTCGATGCGGGCCCGCATCGCCGTGATCCGATCCCGCCACCCCATATAGAGATCGCGCAACCGGCCCGACGCGTTTCCGACGGCAAGGCGGCGCTGCGCCTCCGTCTCCGAAGCGATCAGATCGGCCAGCCCCTCGACTGCCGTCAGGTCCATCTTGCCATTCAGGAAGGCGCGCCGGCTGAACTCGCCAGCCTCCGCCATGCGGAAATTTGGCAGCCCCGCCAGCGCCGCAAGCAGCGCCGCAACCACCGCGCGGCCGCCATGAAGATGGAACTCTCCGCAATCTTCCCCGGTCACGCTGTGCGGTCCAGGGAAGTAGAGCACGAGGCCGCGGTCGATCGGCGACCCGTCTGCCGGGTTGGACAACGTCGCATAGCGAGCCGTGCGCGCCGGCGGCACTCCGCCCGCGATGGAGCACAGGGCTTTGCGGACATGCGGTCCCGACATCCGCACGACCGCGATGCCGGCGGGAAGGCCGCCACTCGACAGCGCAAAAATCGTATCCGGAAAGTCCATTGCCCGCGTGTCCATGCCGACCTAGATTTGCCCACAGAGGAGCCAAATCATTGATCTATCCTGAAAAAAACCTGCTCGCCGGAGAAACCAGCCCCTATTTGCGCCAGCACGGCAACAACCCCGTGCACTGGCGCCCCTGGTCGCCGGCCGCGCTTGCCGAAGCCGCCACCACGGATAGGCCTATCCTGCTCTCTGTCGGCTATGCGGCCTGCCATTGGTGTCATGTCATGGCGCATGAGAGCTTCGAGAACCCGGCGATCGCGGCGGTCATGAACCGATTGTTCGTCAACATCAAGGTCGATCGCGAGGAACGGCCCGACATCGACCAGATCTATATGGCGGCGCTAAACGCTACCGGCGAGCAGGGCGGTTGGCCGACGACTATGTTCCTGACCCCGGAGGGCAAGCCGTTCTGGGGCGGAACCTATTTCCCGCCCCAGGGACGCAACGGCCGGCCGGGCTTCGTCGACGTTCTCAATTCGGTGCACCAGGCCTGGCTGTCGCGGCGCGACAAGCTCGCGGAAAGCGCCGAGATCCTGACCAGCCATGTCCAGTCGCGCCTGGCGGCCGTCGCCGGCTCCGGTGAGCTTTCCGCCGACCCGCTGAGACTGCTGGCGGAGCACATCTCGAAACTGATCGATCCGAAACGCGGCGGACTGACTGGCGCTCCGAAATTCCCCAACGCGCCGTTCCTGAACGCGCTCTGGATCAACGGACTGGCGTCGCCGGACGCGTTTCAGCGGCAGCAGTTGGTCCACAGCGTCAAGATGATGTGCAGCGGCGGCATTTTCGACCACGTCGGGGGCGGCCTTTGCCGCTATTCCACCGACGCCGAATGGATCGTGCCGCACTTCGAGAAGATGCTCTACGACAATGCGCAGCTCGTCCGCCACCTTTGCCTGGCTTTCGCTGAAACAGGCGACGAAGTCTTCGCAACGCGTATGAAGCAGACCATCGAATGGCTGGCGCGCGAAATGGTGGTCGAAGGCGGTGGCTTCGCGTCCAGCCTCGATGCCGACAGCGATGGCGAGGAAGGCAAGTTCTACACCTGGACGCGGGGCGAAGCCGATTCGGTGCTCGGCGCCCAAGCGGCGCGCTTCTTTTCCGTCTACGATCTAGCCGCTCCGCATGGCTGGGAGGGAGATCCGATTCTTCACCGGCTCGGCCACCCCGATCATTCCGGGGACGAATCGGAATCCGCTCTGGCGGCATCGCTGGAAAGATTGCGCGTCGCCCGGGATACCCGTATCCGCCCCGGCCGCGACGACAAGGTGCTCGTCGACTGGAACGGACTGGCGATCCGTGCGCTCGCCGAGGCTGGAAGACAGTTCGCCAACCCGGGGTGGGTCGATCTGGCGAAAGGAGCCTATCGTTTCGTTATCGAATCGAGCGACGACGCCGGCCGCTTGCCGCATTCCATTCTCGTCGAACGGCGGCTCTTCCCCGGACTGTCGAGCGACTACGCCGCGATGATCAGCGCCGCCGTCGCCTTGTTCGAGGCGACCGGAGATCGTGCCTACCTAGATCAGGGGCGCAACTGGTCCCGTCTGTTGGACGCCTGGCACGGCGATGGCGATGGCGGCCATTTCCTGACCTCCTCGGACGCAGCGGACCTGCCGATGCGCATCCGCGGCGACAGCGACGATCCGGTCCCCTCTGCCACCGCGCAGATCGTCGAGGCGCTTGTACGCCTGTCGAGCGCGACCGGCGACATGCAACTGCACCTCAGCGCAACCCGAGCCGCCGAACTCGCGCTCGGTCGCGCCGCCGGCCAGCAATACGGCCAGGCCGGTATCTTCTGCGCCGCCGCGATCGCCTATGCACCGCTCAAGCTGGTGATCGTCGAGGAAGAGGGTGCGCTCGCCGCGGTTGCGGCGGCCTATCTCGATCCACGCCGGGTCGATCTCGTCTTCGACCTCGCCGGCAGCGGGGACGCCGCCTCGGCACTGCCCGAGGGCATGCGGGAGTCGGAAGCGCCGGCGGCATGGCTGTGCACCGGCCAGACCTGCCTGCCGCCGATCCGCGACGCTGCTGAACTCGCCCGAGCCTTGCGGCCCTGGAGCTGATCCGGCGCCGCGATCCGGATCAGGTGTTCATCGAATCGAAGAAATCGGCGTTCGTCTTGGTCTGCTTCAGCTTGTCGATGAGGAACTCGATCGCATCGGTCGTTCCCATCGGCGCCAGGATGCGGCGCAGCACGAAGATCTTCTGCAGGTCGGCCTTGGCGACCAGCAAGTCTTCCTTGCGGGTGCCGGACTTGAGGATGTCCATCGCCGGATAGATGCGCTTGTCGGCGACCTTGCGGTCGAGCACGATTTCCGAATTGCCGGTGCCCTTGAACTCCTCGAAGATGACCTCGTCCATGCGGCTGCCGGTGTCGATCAGCGCGGTGGCGATGATGGTCAGCGAGCCGCCTTCCTCGATGTTGCGCGCCGCGCCGAAAAAGCGCTTCGGGCGCTGCAGGGCATTGGCGTCGACACCGCCGGTCAGCACCTTGCCGGAGGACGGCACCACCGTGTTGTAGGCGCGGCCGAGACGCGTGATCGAATCGAGCAGTATCACCACGTCGCGTCCGTGCTCGACCAGGCGCTTGGCCTTTTCGATAACCATTTCAGCCACTTGCACGTGGCGCACCGCCGGCTCGTCAAAGGTGGACGACACCACTTCGCCCTTCACCGAACGCTGCATGTCGGTGACTTCCTCGGGTCGCTCGTCGATCAGGAGAACGATCAGATAGCATTCCGGGTGGTTGGTGGTAATCGAGTGCGCGATGTTCTGCAGCAGCACCGTCTTGCCGGTGCGCGGCTGCGCGACGATCAGCGCGCGCTGGCCTTTGCCGAGCGGCGCGACGAGATCGATGACACGGGCCGAAATATCCTTAGACGTCGGCGTCTCCATCTCCATCTTGAGGCGCGACGTCGGATAGAGCGGCGTCAGATTGTCGAAATGGATTTTGTGCCGGATCTTCTCCGGATCGTCGAAATTGATCGTGTTGACCTTGAGCAGCGCGAAATAGCGCTCGCCTTCCTTCGGGCTGCGGATCGGACCCTCGACCGTATCGCCTGTCTTCAGCGAGAAGCGGCGGATCTGCGAGGGCGAAATGTAGATGTCGTCCGGACCCGGCAGATAGTTTGCGTTCGCCGAGCGCAGAAAGCCGAAACCGTCCTGCAGAACCTCGACCACGCCGTCGCCGATGATCTCGACATCCTGCGCCGCCAGCTTCTTGAGGATCGCGAACATCAGCTCCTGCTTACGCATGACGCTGGCGTTCTCCACCTCGAGCGATTCGGCATAGGCGATCAGCTCGGGCGGCTTCTTGTTCTTGAACTCTGCGAGTTTCATTTCCTGCATGGCGGGACTCTG
The DNA here is from genome assembly GCA_030698645.1 of Mesorhizobium sp. Classification (GTDB taxonomy): domain Bacteria; phylum Pseudomonadota; class Alphaproteobacteria; order Rhizobiales; family Rhizobiaceae; genus Mesorhizobium_A. Next base: position 2,275 of record JAUYMV010000302.1, on the reverse strand, counting down.
GAAAAATTGCGTTGAAAATTATGGAATGCGGATTCTGGAGGCGCCAGTGTGCGCGTCGGGATGCTGGAATCGGCATGAGCGCTGGCGAGAAGGAAGACCCGTTACTTAACGTCCGCGGCGCCAAAGAGCAAGGGCGGGATTCTGGCGCCCGATCAGAACGGTTTCACGATAACCAGAATGACGATCGCGATCATCAGGATCGTCGGAACCTCGTTCACCATGCGCCAGTGGCGCGCCGGCTTTTCGTTGCGATCCTCGGCAAAACGCCGCACGGCGCCCGCCAGATAGCCATGCACCGCCGACAGCAGCACGACGAGCAGGATCTTCGCATGCAACCAGCCGCCCCAGAAGCCGAATCCCTTCCAGGCGAGGTAGAGGCCGAACACCCAGGTGAAGATCATCGCCGGATTGACGATCGCGCGAAGCAGTCGCCGCTCCATCACCTTGAAGGTTTCCGATTGCGCTGAGCCAAGTTCCGAGTCGCAATGATAGACGAAAAGGCGCGGCAGATAGAGCATGCCGGCCATCCAGGCGATCACCGCGATGACATGGATCGCCTTTGCCCAGAGGTAGAGGCCGGCCGGGTCGAGCCAGAACAGAAACGCGGTCGCCAGCGCGAAGATTCCGATCGCCACCGCGGCGCGACGCATTGCGACCGCGCCGCTCGACTGTCCATCGCTCATTGCGCCGCCCTCGACCGAATCTGCCGGAGCATCGCCTCGACATGCGCGAGCGGCGTTTCGGGCGTGATGCCGTGGCCGAGGTTGAACACCAGCGGACCCCGGCCTAGCCCATCGAGGATCGCATCGACGCCGTCGGCGAGCGCCTGGCCCCCGGCGACGAGCCGCATCGGGTCGAGATTGCCCTGAACCGCGCCCTCGGCCTGCAGACGCTGCGCCTGCGAGAGCGGCACCGACCAATCGAGTCCGAGCCCTGTAACGCCGGTTCGCGCACGATAGGTGTCGTAGAGCGAGCCAGCACCCTTCGGAAAACCGATGATCACGGCATCAGGCCGGGCCGCCCGCACCCGACGGACGATCTTTTCGACCGGCGCCACGCAGAAGGCCGCAAACGACGCCTCGTCGAGTACGCCCGACCAGGAATCGAAGATCTGCACCGCGTCGGCGCCGGCTTCGATCTGACGGATCAGATATTCCGCGGAAACCTCGGCGATCGTGTCGAGCAGTGCCAGGAATTCCGCCGGGTGGCGGTAGGCGAAAAGCCGCGCGGGCGCTTGGTCCGGCGTGCCGTGTCCGGCGATGACATAGGTCGCGATCGTCCATGGCGCCCCGCAGAAGCCAAGCAGCGCGGTCTCCGCCGGCAGTCCCCGCCGCAGCCGCCTGACCGTCTCGTAGACCGGCTCTAGCGTCGCATGAAAGCCGCCGCGGTCGAGCTCGGCGATTTCCTCGGGGCGGATCGGCGTCATCAGCGGCCCGCGGCCCTCCTCGAAGCGCAGGTCGCGGCCGAGCGCATGCGGCACGACGAGAATATCGGAAAACAGGATCGACGCGTCGAAACCGAAACGCCTGATCGGCTGCAGCGTCACCTCGACGGCAAAATCCGGATTGTAGCAGAGGTCGAGAAAGCCCCCAGCCTGCTTCCGTGTAGCGCGATACTCCGGAAGATACCGGCCCGCCTGGCGCATCAGCCAGACCGGAGGTGGGAACACCGTCTCCCCGCGCAGCACGTCGAGGACGACCCTTTTCGAGGCCACTTTCTGCTCCATCCCTGTCTTCCTAAAAAAGAAATACGATTCTTTAAGACTTCTTATGATTCTAAGAGTCTGTCAGTAGCGGGGATATCGCCTTGTCCCCAATCGGTCCGGAAACTGGACCAGAAGGCGTCCCGTGTCCAGACATTCGCGGTTTGGGATAACTTCGGGGCAGACCGGTAAATAGGTTGCCTTTTCCAAGCCTTAGCCTGGCCATCGTTCTGGCCTCGCATGTGGATGGCTGCGGCCTATCCGCTACAGGGGCGTTTCCTCCACAGGCCCGGGAGAAAGATGCCGCCACACGGCCAATTGTGGACGACGGGCCATTTGATACAGTCCGACCCGTTCGGCGGCCTCGAGTGGCCACCTTATGCACACTTCTCAACAGGGTAGCGCCCGCCTGTGAACAAAGCCCAGAGCTTCTTCCACCTGCACCTTATTTCCGACGCGACGGGCGAAACCCTGCTCGCCGCCGGCCGGGCGGCGGCGGCCCAGTACAAGGATGCCCGGGCGATCGAGCACATCTACCCGTTGATCCGCACCGAGAAGCAGCTCGCCAAGGTG
>JAUYMV010000276.1 GCA_030698645.1 Mesorhizobium sp. | reverse complement strand
TGGAGACAGGTAGCCGCAGGTTCGGCTCTCCCGCCGCCGTGGTCGAGGCGATCGTGTCACAGTCCCTTGACCAGCTTGCCCGGGAAATCGCTGATCTTTCCGATACGCTCGATACGATCGAGGACCGGATCGTCGGCGAGGTCTGGCATGGCGAGCGCGAGGCACTGACGCAGGCGCGCCGCCTCGCCGTCATTGTGCACCGTCAGGTCGCGACCGTGACGCATCTTTTCCGCCATCTAGATCACATGCATCGCTCCGACCTGCCGCTCGAAACCGCGGAGCTTGCCTCCCGGCTTTCGCACCGCGCCACGACGCTGCACCACGACTGCGAGCAGATCCAGGCCCGCGCGCGCCTGCTGCAGGACGAGTTGCTGGCGAAACTCACCGCGCAATCGAACCGCCTGCTCTTTTTCCTGTCGCTTCTGACGGCGGTGCTGATGCCGATGACGATCATCTCCGGCCTATTCGGCATGAATGTCGGCGGCATTCCCTTCGCGGACGGACCAGCCGGCTTCTGGGTGGTTTCCGGCCTTGCCGTCATCACGGCGGCGCTCGTGTTCGCGGCGGTCACGCGGTTGGGTCGGCCGTGACCCGGGCGTCGCGATGCGTGCGGAACATCGACCAGGTGTAGATGGCCAGTCCGGTCCAGATCAGCACGAAGGCGACGCCGCGCGCGGTGCTGAACGGCTCGTCGAACACGAACACCGCGATCAGGAAGACGATCGTCGGCGCGATGTACTGCATGATGCCGATGGTCGACAGCTTCAGCAGCTTGGCGCCGTTGGCATAGAGGATCAGCGGAACGGCGGTGACGAAGCCGCAGCCGATCAGCAGCATCACGTCTCCGCCGCCGGTGCCGCCGAAATGGCCCCTCCCCGTCGCCTGCAGCCAGACGACATAGGCCGTGGCCGGCACGAGCAGCAGCAGGACCTCGAGGAAAAATCCCTGCGCGGGACCGATCGGCAGTGTTTTCTTGAACAGCGCGTACATGGCCCAGGAGCCGGCAAGCGCCAGCGACACCCATGGCAGGCCGCCGGTGTCCCAGGTCAGCACCGCAACGGCGGCGACGGCGAAGCCGATCGCCACGAGCTGCGCGCGGGTCATCTTCTCACCCAGCAGCACGGCGCCGACGACGACGGTCAGCAGCGGGTTGATGTAGTAGCCGAGCGCTGTTTCCAGCGTGCGGTCGACGGAGATCGCCCAGACATAGATGCCCCAATTGACGGAGACGAAGCCGGCCGCGACCGCCGCCTGCATCAACGTGCGCGGCGAGCGCAGCGCGCGGGAGATGTCGCTGGTGCGACCGAGCCAGAGCAGCAGCACGAATGCGATCGGCACCGACCAGATGACGCGGTGCGCCAGCACCTCGACCGTCGACAGATGGGCGACGAGCTTCATGAAAATCGGCAGGAAGCCCCAGAAGAGATAGGCAGCCAGCGCATAGAGGAAGCCTTCGACGGTGTCGCCGGTGGGTGCGGCCCTGGCGGCCGGCGCGGGTGTGATGCTCATGGCCGGTCTATGCACCCGGCTGCGGTCCTGCGCCATTTCAAACTTCTGATGGCACAGGTGAAAGGCGCTGATGGATCAAGCGGCGGCGACCGGCCCATCAGCCGAACGCCGACGCCTCGCATTTTAGGGGAAAGCTTAGCGGGACCACAACATCCCTTCGTCTAGAACGCGAACGCTTCCTCGAAAATCATGGGCGTCAGCATGCTTCTTCTGGATATCGTTGTCGTGGTCGTCGGCTGGGCGATGGTCGCCAGCTATGTCTGGTCCACGAAACATCACTTCTCGGCGGATCACTTTCCTCTCGGCGCAAAGCTCGTCTCGGCCGCCGTGATCGGATGCGCGCTCGCGCTCAGCTGGACCACTTTGACGGCCGAGCAACCGGTCTGGTTCACGCTCGCCGGTCTGGCGCTGCAGTTGCTCAGCGCCGGCCTGTTCTGGTGGGCGATCGCCGCGTCGCGCGCGGCCAGCCTGCGCTTCGCCTTCGATCCGAGCAAGCCGGCTGGCATCCTGACCGACGGCCCCTACAGGATGGTCCGCCACCCCTTCTACACGTCCTATCTGCTGTTCTGGACCGGATGGGCCGTCGTTTCGGCCTCGCCCTCGTCGGCGGCCATCATCGCCTTCTTCGCCTTCGCCTATGCGGCGGCGGCCATCGAGGAGGAGCAAGACTTCGCCAGTTCGGCGCTCGCCGAGGACTATGGCCGCTACCGCGCCGTCACAGGGCG